>JAPLKA010000098.1 GCA_026388315.1 Pseudomonadota bacterium
AATAAAACCAATTACCTTTCCGTTGATTTCCGCTGCGAGTGATGGAACGCCCGATTCTTCAATACGTTCGAGTTTATTTTCCCAGTACTCCTTCCTCTGTTTTCCCAAGAGTGAAAAGTCGATCTGGGCTACCTCATCGAGATCCTTCATTGATAATGGTCTTAAGGTAATTTTTTCTAGTGTTTTCCGCCCCGACCCATGTGTTACCAAGTAATTCATTGATGATGATTTTGAGCTAATCTCTTCTAATGGGTCCATGTTATCCTCCCTTCGTTCATTTGAAATTCACTTACTTAAAATCCCCTTTAGTATCAGTATAGCATTGCACTAAAACTTGTCAAGAATTGCGAATTTTTTCTCAAAGGCGTTCTAAACGTCTATACACAGGAGAAAACAGAAGGGTCAGTCCTCTTTAAATCAACGATATTGGATGTGGGGGATGCCTTATTGCGCGCCGTGTTTACTTTTTTTCACCTTTGCGAATACTTCAACAGCGGATTTTCCTTCAAGCGGGCATTTGTTTTCGCAGATTCCGCAGCCCGTGCATAGTTCATCTGCAATGTAAGGTCTTTTAAGGGTAACTTTCTTTCCGGTATAATCCCTCTCTTCGGATAATTCAAATTTTATTGCCTTACCGGGAACAGGACAGTGTTCTTCACAGACGATGCAATTGATCTTTTTTGCATAGGGGAGGCAAAGATTTTTATCAAATACCGCCACACCCATGACGCTCTTTTTCTTTTCCTCTATGGGCTGGTTGGGGATAGCGCCTGTGGGGCATACCTGACCGCAGAGGTTGCAGTTGTATTCACAGTAGCCCAGACGGGGGATAAAAACAGGGGTGAACATACCGTAGAAACCTGATTTAAAAAGATCAGGGTAAAGGGCATTTCTCAAACAGACCTTTATACATTCGCCGCACCGTACACATTTTTTTAAAAATTCACCCTCTTTTTGTGCTCCGGGAGGCCGAAGCAGCCTTTCCTGCTCCCGCGGTGACTGGAATGCAAACGATTTTGCAAGGAAGAACCCTGATAACAGACTTCCCAGGAAGACCCTTCTTCCTAAAACAACGGGGGTTTTTTCCTTCGTTCTTCTGCCTTTAAAGACCGATGAAAATTTTACCCTGTTAAATTTGCATTTTAATGTGCAGTCCATGCAGAGGATACAATCCTGTTTCTGGAGAATGTCCTCGTCAAATGCGGTAGGGCATATGTTTTTGCATTCCCTGCAATCTGCGCAGAGTTTTTTGGGGAGTCTTCTGAACAGTGAAAATCTGCTTAACAGGCCCAGAAGCGTCCCGAGGGGACAGAGATTTTTACACCAGTTTCTTTCTTCGTATCTCTCAAGGAGGATAATGAGTGCAAAGAGGAGGAAAGAGATGAATGCAAGGGGATAGAGGGTATCCCTGAAAGGAAGGATATAGTCCCTTAAGAAGGCATACATAAAGTCTATGTGATCCCGGTTATCACCCATCAAGGAATATAAACCGGTCCATCCCAATTTTACAGAATGTCCGAAGAGAGGATAAAAGAAGAACGTTAATGCCCTCACCAGGATCGCAATGGGGTCAAGAACGCCTGCCATATTTATATTAAACAGGGCCGCAAAAAGGAGTGTAAATAAAAGGTAATATTTAAAGGTTGTTTTCAGGAATTTCAGGGGAAGAATCTTCTTTATCCTGTTCGTAAAAAGATCGATAATGGTGCCCAGCGGGCATATCCATCCACAGAAAAACCTGCCCAATAAAAGCGAAAAGACAAACATTAATATTCCCGGGAGAATGAGTAACGTCATTGTTTTTGTAGAGAGAAGATAACTTATTGCAACGAGGGGATTTGCCCTGAAAAAGCTGTTGACGGCAGCGGAAATTTCATCCTTTCCCCTGTATTCGGTATTGATGAAGAGGACAAAAAATATTGCGAGAAAGATGAGCTGGGATATGCGGGAGGAGGTAATTTTCACGCTTTTATTACTTTTATTTTACTGAGGTTCATTTCGCCCAAACCTCTTTTGTAAGCGGTAACTGTAGCAGCTATATCTTGCGGGTTCAGGCCGAAGAGCGTTGTTGCATAAGCGTCGGCTGCTACAATATCGGTTGAGGCAATGACTTTATTGACGACCTTTACATCATTAAGACTTCCACCCTGCGGGCCATGGTTGAGCAGGATTCGGGTTGCGTCGATAACAACGAGATGGCTTTTAACAACCTTATTGATGTCAGACAGAGAGTCTTCCATATTTCTGTGGATATATCCTCTGTTTCCTCCCATGATACCCATCATGTTCTTCAAAGCCAACGTCAACCGGGTAAGACTGTGATGTTTGGCTATAGGAACATTGATGAAGACGTTTGCAGACAGGGCTTCATCGTAGAGTTCCCATTCCTTGAGTGCAACACCGTTTATCCTGACGTTTTTGTAACGCTCATCCTCCATCTGCTTCAATTCCACATCTTTTAATCCCTTTAACGCCCCATTGGTGCCGCTGTTCTCATAGCACCTTCTCGGGTCATTACAGGGATTATCAAAGACCTTTACCTTTTTTGCACCTGCCTTTATGCATTCCTCGGCGATGGCTTTAAGCACAAAAGGATTGGTGGTTGCTGCGTATTCCGGTTTCCTGTCCCAGCCGAGATTCGGTTTTATAACTACCACATCTCCCTTTTTGACGAACTTCTGGATACCGCCAAGGGCATTGATGGCGTTCCTGGTTATTGCGGCATAGTCTTTTCCTTCTGACACCGATAGGGTTGATGTTCCCTGAGCAAAGATGATTTTTGGAAGACCTGCAAAAAAGATTGATGAAAGGCCAAGTTTAAGGAAGTCTCTTCTGTCCATGTTTGATAATCTAACAATTCTATCTGATTTGTCAATAGTGTGGTATAATTTAAAAAAGGGGTCAAGGGGTCGATATGGATAGGCGTGAATTTATAAAATATATGGCTATGCTCGGTGTAGGTTCTGTAATCCCTAACTCTTTTCTGAGCGCTAAAGAAATCGAAAGAATTCTGGATAATGAGGACAGGGAAGGCTTTTATATAAGGTTTATTAAGCCCATAAAACCGGTAGACCCCTCAAAATGGACATTGAAAGTGGGCGGCCTCTGCGATAACCCCAAGATATTTACCCTCTCAGACATTAAAAAGCTTGCCAAAGATACCCAGGTTTCGCGTATGAAATGCGTGGAGTCATGGTCAAGCAAGGCAAAGTGGGGAGGATTCCGGCCTAAAACACTTTTCGATGCGGTGAAGCCCAAAAAACAGGCGAAGTATTTATATTTCTACTCTGCCGATGATTACTATGAATACATTTCTCTCGAGGACCTGCTTAAATCCCGTGTACTTTTTGCCTATGAAATGAACGATGGGCCGCTGCCCGATATTCATGGTGGTCCATTGCGTCTTCTTGTCCCCTTCAAATACGGGTACAAGAGCGTCAAAACCATCCTCAAGCTCGATTTTGTTGAAAAGGAAGGCACGGGCTACTGGTCGCATTATGGCTATTCAAAGGATGGAACGGTTCAGAAAGGCACTGACCATGCCCTTGATCTGAAGACATACAAGATATTGATGAAAGAAGGGGAACCGGAGTATTAAAAGCTCAGAAATCCGTTGGCGTAGTGTAATGCTTCCTCTTTTTCACTCATTTCGCCTGCAATCTGCTTTTCTCGGATATCATTGAGAATTTTGCCTATTTGAGGTCCCTCCTGGAATCCCAGGGCAATGAGGTCGTGGCCATTAATGAGTTTTGGCAGTGGTTTTTTCTTCCACTCTGCATATGCATGGAGAAGCTCATTACACTTTTTGTGAACGCGTTTTGTAGAAGGATTGTCCTGTCCACCCGAACTTCCGTACATATCACATATGGTCAGCAAAGCGAGGGAAGGGGTAAGCTCACCCATCCTGTATACAAGTCTTCGTATTGCCTTTTCAGTTGATTCTTTATTGCTGATGAGGAATATTCTCATGTGATTATCGATAAGCGCATTGATTGTTTTTATTTCATGGGTGCTGAACCTGAGCCTTTCCATGATATAAGAAGCTATTTCACGGGAAAAGCGCTCGTGGTAGAAGAAATGTACCGCATTTTTATGTTCATCATATGAGAAGGTGAGTGCCTTACCAAGGTCGTGGAAGAGAAGGGCATAACCAACATTTTTGAGACTCTTTACGTCCAACCGGTAAGTTTCGTTATATTTATTCAAATACATGAACCCATCGACTGTATGTCCGTATGTTTCAAGGACAAATCCCTTTTCAATATCCAATTCCCTGAGGGACTGAAGTTCAGGGAATATTTCAAACAGTAAAGCGGTGTGCTCCATCATCTTCAGGCCGGCGTGTGGATTGGGAGATACAACTATCTGATCCATCTCGTATTTGATTCTCTCGGGGGCCGTTTCCTTGATAAGGTGTTTCAATTCCTTTATTGTATCTATTACCTCATGATGAATCGTAAATCCCTCTAAGAACGAGAAATGCCGGATGGCCTTTAACATCCTTAAAGGGTCATCTTTTATTGTTTCTTTCCCGGGATATTTAATCAATCCGTTTTTAATATCATCAAAACCACGAAGGGGGTCGATGAAGGCATCATTTTTGAGATCGAAGGCGATTGCATTCATGGTAAAATCTCTTCTGCCAAGGTCTTCTTCCAAGGCCGAATTTAGAAAGGTAATATCGAGGGATATGTCTTTTTTTGTCAGCCTGTATGTTTGAATCGGTTTTTTGCCGAGGATGAAAGCCCCGGTGCTAAAAAATTCTTCGATTATGCTTAAATCTTTTTGCTCAGAAAGCACCAGGTCGTAATCATTAGGGGTGTTGTTGAGGCATAATTCCCTTATTGCTCCACCAACAAGATACACATCTCCGCTGAAATGCCTATCCTGTAACTCTTTTATAACCCTCTGTCCTTTTATTCTCTCTTTGAAGGTCTCAAGAGGGATATCCAAGATCAGACCTTTTCAGCGAAATCGGCAATACCCCTTGCAATCCTTTTTAATGAACTGGTCATGTCAATATACAGATAAGATGCCTTGGGCATGCAGATACCTGTTATAAGCCTGTTTTGATGAACAACATCATAATCGGTAACAAGGTCAATAAGTTTTTCTTTTGCCGTTAAAACATTTTGCTTCAGGTGCGGATTTTTCGTGAGAACATAGTCTTTTGTGTCTTTGAACTGGCTGTACGTAATGTCGAGCAGAGATTTTATCTCCTTTGTTGCCTTTTCACTGAAGAGGACCCCGGATTCAGCCTTGACAAGCATTTTGGCAATCAGATTGTCTAACGCTAAAGCTATTACCTGAAGAGAAAGAATCAGATTAACATACTTTTTTTCGATTGGATCCTTTTCTTTTTCTGTAATGATTTTTTCCACAAATGGTAAGTTTGCGGTAAGCATGTCCTCGAAACCGGATAAGCATTCTTTAAGTAAGGCCGAATTATTTGCAAAAAATCCTCTATACACGTTTTCAAGGATAGGCAATACTGCATCAAACGTTCTATGTAATCGTTGGGTTAATTCTTGTTCTTCCATTTCGCCTCCACAAATAATTATTTTTTTATGATTTCTATATTTACTTATAGCACATGAATGTCAGGAAGTCAGCATTGTATTAAGCAAAGCGTTCATAATACCTATTTAAAAAAAAGGATTTTTTTGTTAAACTTATTCATGCAAAAGAAAAAATCGAGTGAAAATAAACGGAAAGCAAAAGATATCTTTCTCGAGTTAAGAGACAAAACCAGGTCAAAGGATAAAAAGACTAAAAGTTTTACCTTTATCTATTTTATTATTGCCTTCATCGCCATAATAATAATCAACAGCTACATCTTTACGAGTGAGGTAAAAAATATACCTTACAGCGAATTCAAGGAACTTATTACCAAAGGCAAAATAAGTGATGTTGTTATAGATGTAGAGGCAATACAGGGAAACCTTAGCCTTGAAAGCGGCAAGAAAACTAAATTCCTTACGAGCCGGGTAGATGACCCCGATATCGTTAAAGACTTGCAGAAAAATAATATTAAATTTTCAGGCCAATATGAGAACAAATTTATAAAAGCGATAATATCCTGGGTGTTGCCGTTTGCCATCATTATTTTAATCTGGAATCTGCTCATGAGGAAGATGGGTGGCGCCCCGTCGGGCATCCTCAATTTTGGAAAAAGCAGAGGGAAGATATATGGCGAGGATGAGATAAAAATAACATTCGAAGATGTAGCGGGGGTTGATGAAGCAAAGGAAGAACTGAAAGAGATTATTGAATATTTAAGTACCCCTGATAAGTTTCTTAACATCGGCGGCAAGATACCGAAAGGCATACTGCTCGTTGGCCCTCCGGGCAGCGGTAAAACACTTCTTGCAAAGGCTGTGGCAGGCGAGGCGAAGGTGCCGTTCTTCAGTATGACTGGATCCGATTTTGTTGAGATGTTTGTTGGTGTGGGCGCTTCCAGGGTGAGGGACCTTTTTGCACAGGCGCAGGAAAAGGCCCCGTGTATTATTTTTATTGATGAACTTGATGCACTCGGGAAGGCAAGAGGCATGAACCCGCTTTCCTCACACGATGAGAGGGAACAGACATTGAATCAGCTCCTTGCTGAGATGGATGGTTTTGACACAAAGGCGGGTGTGATCATTATGGGCGCAACGAACAGGCCGGAAATTCTTGATTCCGCACTTTTGAGACCCGGCAGGTTCGACAGGCATGTCCTTGTTGACAGGCCGGACATAAAGGGGAGAGAAGAGATATTAAAGGTTCATGTAAAGGGCGTAAAGGTTGCAGATGATGTAGATTTATCGGTAATTGCTGCGAGGACACCGGGCTTTGTCGGGGCAGACCTTGCAAACATCGTGAATGAATCAGCCCTCCTTGCTGCAAGAAAGGCGAAAAGCGCTGTTACCATGGGAGAATTTGAAGAGGCTATTGACAGGATTATCGGGGGTCTTGAAAAGAAGAAGAGGGTGATGAACATAAAGGAAAAGGAAATCGTGGCTTATCATGAAACAGGACATGCACTTATGGCCGAATTTCTTGAAACTGCCGATCAGGTACATAAAATTTCTATTATACCGAGAGGGATAGCCGCCCTGGGGTACACAATGCAGCTTCCCACCGAAGACAGATACCTCATGACGAAAAAGGAGCTTCTTGACAGGCTGGGTGTACTCCTCGGAGGGAGGATTGCTGAGGAAGTGGTATTCGGCGAGGTCTCTACGGGCGCCCATAACGACCTTTTCAGGGCAACAGATATTGCAAAGTCTATGGTTAAACAGTATGGCATGAGTGAAAAGCTCGGTTATGTCACATTTGAAGGCGAAAGGAAGCCGCTTTTCCTTGATATCAACCCTTCATTTGGTGGGAAAGACTATAGCGAAGAAACCGCACGGGAAATTGATAATGAGGTTAAGAGGATAATAGATGAATCATATGTAAGGGTAAAAAACCTGCTGAGCGAGAGAAGGGATATTATGGAAAAGGTTGCCCGAACCCTTCTTGAGAAAGAGACAATCGATGGCGAAACATTGAGAGTACTAATAAAAGGGAACAGTGGTGAAAACGAAGATGACAAACCTGGAGAAGAAGCAGATAGACCTCATTAAGGAATCTATCTGTGTTTACACAAAGTGTGTTGAGTGCAAAACATTATTCAAAAGGAATCAGTTGAGTTTTGCCAATATTGAAGAGTTTATTGATGATAAGGGGAAAAGCTGTCTTTTTAAATTAAAAGAGATGTGCCACGAGTTATTCAGGACATCTGATGAAGCTCATTATAAAGAAAAATTATACGATATTACAGTTGGTTACATTTTTCATGAAGCAATGAAGCTAAGAGAGAATCTGTACCAACTCGAATACTACCGGCCCAACCGTGATAATGTATCAGAAAGATTGACCGATTTTGAAAAAAAGATTGTTCATGAGATTGAAAGTCTCACAAAAAAGGCGGATAAGAGGCTCAGAGGAGGGTTGAAAGAGATAAGGGTATTGATGAAAGAACTCGTAGGCCAGCTAAAAGGACTAATCCATCTTTACGATAGCAATTATCTGATTCCACGGTTCGTTTTAGAAAATGAGAAGGCACTCGTTGCAATATACGGAAAGAAAGGTTTTGAAAACCTCCTTAATGATTTATATCATGACGGCAGACCTCTTTTACTGTACATGGCCGCAAAAAGCTATCTTGAAAGCGAGTATTATGAGATTGCCAGGAATCTTTTCAGAAAAATCTCCAGAATGGACAATGAGAATAAAACAGCAATATTCTTTTATATGTATGCATCGGCTTTTTATTTTTATTTTAAGAACATGTTCTCAAGGTCCTTGGTTTTTGCGCAACACGCGACAGCGATGGATGTGGATGATGAATTGATGCAATACAAGGGTTTTTTGCGCAATTTAATTGCCGACATATCAAAAGAAATAAAGAAAACCAAGAGCAAATAGGGAGGAACCGATGCCCATATACGAATATATTTGCGAGCAATGCGGGAATGAATTTGAATTGTTAGTTTTTAAGAGCGATGAACCACAGTGTCCTCAATGTGGTGCGAAAGACCTGAAGAAGAAGATGTCCTCTTTTGGATTTTCTGTGGGATATAAGCTTACATCATCGTCGAGCGGACAGGGTTCCTCCTGTGCAACGTGCGGCTCGTCGAATTGTTCAAGCTGTTCATAGCAAAATGCAGGGTTCGAGGGTTCAGGGGTTCAGAAAAGCAGGGTTCGAGGGTTCAAGGGGTCGAGGGGTCAAGAAAAAACATTGAACTTTGAACATAGAACGTTGAACTGATTCTCATGGATTTCATACATAAAGTCAAAAAAACTATTGAAAAAGAAAACCTCATCGAAGATGGAGACAATATCCTCATCGGTCTTTCCGGTGGCATAGACTCAACTGCTTTATTGTATGTGCTGGCTGAGATAGCACAACGGGATCGCTTCAAAATCGGCATTGCACATGTAAATCATCTTCTGAGAGGTGAAGAGTCCCACAGGGACCAACAGTTTATCGAAACACTTGCACGGAAATTTTCGTTCCCCTGTTATGTGAAGAGGCTTGATGTCAGGACATATGCAAAAGAACGGGGCATATCGCTTCAGCACGCAGGGAGAGATGTGCGTTACAATTTCTTTTATGAAATTTCCCTGGAACATGCTTACGACAAGATTGCAGTTGCACACAACCTTGACGACCAGGTAGAGACGTTTATTTTAAGGATGTTAAAGGGAAGCGGGATAAGAGGTTTAGCATCTATTCCCATAAAGCGGGGCAGGATTATTAGACCATTCCTCAACACATACAGGTCTGAAATTGAGGAATATGTTAATGCTTCTTCAATATCCTATGTGGAAGATTCGTCAAACAGCAAAATTGTATATGAGAGGAATTATGTGAGAAAAGAGTTAATGCCTCTCATGAAAAAGTTAAACCCCGCCTTCAAAGAAAAGATTTTTTTATTGCTGCACGATATGACGAACATTAACAATTTCTTTGAAGAGAGGGCTGTGAGATTTATAGAGAGCCATTTGAAGCCTGAAGCACAGGATATATCCCTTGAGATTAAAGCATTGGATGAATTAGATTCTGAAACAAAGTTCAGAGTAATAGCCAACGCCCTTGATCAATTGGAGCCGGGGTTTATCGCACTCAGAGAACATCACCGGCTGGTTGATAAAATTTTGAGAGGGAGCAGGCCGAATCTGGCCATCACTTTACCCCACGGCATAAAGGTAAAACGCATTTATGACAGATTGATATTTACAAATAAGCAGACAAAGCCTGTTATAAAAGATGCTTTTCCCATCAAGTTTGGCGAAAACAGATTGGAGCCTTTTAAACTTATCCTTGATATCAAGCTGCTGGAGGTTGATGACAATTCTTTATTTTCTGAAAAGGGGCGGGAGGGGATACCTGCTGCTGTTAACAGGGACATCGCTTTTTTTGATGCAGATAAAATTGGTGGCTTATGCGTGAGGACCTTTCAGGAAGGTGATAGGTTCTTTCCCCTTGGAATGAATAATTATGTAAAACTTAAGGATTTCTTTATATCCAGAAAGATACCGAAAGAACAGAGAAGACAAATTCCGCTTCTCATCTCGAATGATGATATAATATGGATCATCGGGCACAGGATTGACGAGCGATATAAGGTTACCGAACAGACAAAAAGGGTCATGCGAGTTGTTGTAAAATTATTATAGGGGATTGCTTTTGATAATAAAGATTTCCAACGAAAACCCATGGGTCATTTTGATCCACGGGTTTGGGGTTACAGAAAGGGTCTGGTTTGCTCCTCTCGAAGAAAAGACTCGTTTTATCTCCTTCAAAACATTGTTGAAAGACGAAAAAGAGGTCATCCCCTTTGCTGAAAGATGCAACAATCACTCTTATAATATAGCGAGCTGGACACAAAACGTTGACAGCACAATAGACGAGGCAGTGGTTGAATTGAAAGACCTCATCGAATCGATTGAAAGCAGGAAAGTGATATTCATAGCCCATTCAAGAGGTGGGCTTGTAGCGCGAAGGGCTATACAGAAATTCAACCTCAGCCCTAAAGCCCTGATATGTCTTGCAACGCCACACTTCGGGAGCAGATTTGCAGACATTGTCATGAAATACAGGAAGTTTGTTAATGTTTTTTTTCGATCAATGAATGATTTCATGATACCCATAGAGGAACTTCATACTATCTCTGATATCGTCAGGGACATTAACAGGCCTGATAAACTTGAACTGGAAAGGCATGTGCCTCACTTTGACATATGCGGAGATACCACTGCATATTTTAATATCGGATTTTTCAATATTATGAAGTCCATGAAAACGGTTTTTGGTGACCGTCTCATTCAGGAATGGAGAGAAGGCTATGGTGACGGTTTTGTTTCAATTGAATCTGCCAAATCGCCTTTGACGCCTGATGAGAATTGTTTCAAACTGTCTGTTAACCATGCAAATATTTTGATTGACAGCAGGGTGTGGGGTATCGTAAATAGTATCCTCCAGCAGCACTACGTGCTGCAGTTTTGAGTGCTGAGTTTTTAGTTAAAATTTCACCAAAGGAGTTTTGATATGTTATCAAAAAGGGCAAGTTTATTAAAACCATCACCGACGTTAGCAATTGCCGCAAAGGAGAAAGAGCTTAAGGCAAAGGGCATTGACATTGCGGGATTTGGTGCGGGAGAACCCGATTTTAACACACCTGAACATATAAAGCAGGCAGCCATAAAGGCAATTAATGATAATTTTACCCGGTATACACCGGCTACCGGCATAGATCCCCTGAAGGATGCCGTGATTGAGAAGTTTAAAAGGGACAACGGCCTTACATATAAGCGTGATGAGGTTATCATCTCATGCGGCGGCAAACACAGCCTCTATAATCTCTTCCAGGCCATATTCCAGGAGGGCGATGAGGTCATTATCCCTGCGCCGTACTGGGTTTCCTACCCACCCATGGTAGAGCTTGCCGGGGCAAAACCGGTGATCGTGGAGACGCAGGAAGATGAGGACTACCAGATTACAGCGCAAATGGTGAAGAAGTACATAAATAAAAATACAAAGGGAATAATTCTCAACTACCCGTCAAACCCTGTTGGTTCCATATTTTACCGTGAAAATCTGGAGCAGATCGGGAAGCTTGCAGTGGAAAATAATTTTTACATAATATCTGATGAGATTTATGAAAAACTGACATATGATGATTATACCCATGCAAGCATTGCATCCCTCGATCCTGCCTTCAAAGAAAGAACGATAATCTGCCACGGCGTAGCGAAAACCTATGCAATGACAGGATGGAGGATCGGTTTTGCCGCAGGGCAGTCAGGTATCATAAAGGCTATGGGGAATATCCAGAGCCAGAGTACGTCAAATCCTACATCTATTTCACAGATGGCTGCCGTTGCAGCGCTAAACGGTCCCCAGGACAGCATAACTCTTATGCTCGAAGCTTTTAAAAAGAGGAGAGACTATCTTGTCAAGGAGTTGAAAAGCATACCGGGCGTAACCTGTTACAACCCGAAAGGCGCCTTCTATGTGTTCCCTAATTTCAACAATGTGCTTGGAAAAAAATATAAGGGCAGGGTAGTGGACACATCTACAGCATTGACAGAAATCCTTCTTGAAGATTTTCATACTGCGGTTGTTCCGGGGGTTGAATTCGGCAAAGAAGGCTATTTGAGACTCTCTTTTGCAGCTTCAATGGAAGTCATTGAAAAGGGTGTTGAGCGAATAAAGAAGGCCGTGGCATCCTTCGAGTGATTAGATCGCACCAGGCCTTTTCCCTGTTTTCATATAATTGAAATAATGGAGGATAATATCTCTGTGATCAAAAGCAATTATTTGTGGCAGGGCATCTTCGCGGAATACATCTGCCCGTCTTGCATCGTCCTGTCCCTTCAGTTCTCCCCTTCCGTCACCTATAAAGACAACTGAAACGGTATGAAACCTCGGGTCTCTGCCAGGTTTTGAGTAAGCGTGAAATTGTTCAATCAGAGCAACATCAAGTGAAGTCTCCTCTTTTGCTTCCCTTATTGCTGCTTCTTCAAGGGATTCACCGATATCCACAAAGCCTCCCGGCAGAGCCCATCCCGGCGGAGGATTTTTCCTTTCAATGAATACGATACCGTCTTTATAGCGGATGATTATATCAACGGTAAGAAGCGGGGTCTTGAGGTCTTTTAGCCCCATATGAGTTCCTCCTGTGAACCGTGAACCATTCTTTACATGAACATACCATCTATGTTATTTATCCTGCAACAATGGATTTTGAGATCATCATAGACAGTCATTCTCACTGGGGTCCTTCGATAACCCTCGGCACAGATGTTACGACAGGAGAACTTCAGAGCCAGATGAAGGAATCGGGGATTGATTATGTTGCTGTAATCCCTTTTCCATCGACGGCTATAGAGAATAACAGCATAAATGTGAAGATTCTTGAAGAATCAAAAAGGGTAGGGGGCTTCATACCTTATCATTACATAAGGGAAGACTACGACAAAGAGGGCTTTGATCCTATACCTGAAGCATATTGCGGAGGAAAATGGCACTGGATGAGGGGATGGCAGGATTCGGCGTCAAATTATAAAGTCTTTGATGATAAAAATCTGCCTCAGCTTATTGAAAAGATCATAAAAACAGATAAGCCGGTTATCTTCGAAGAAGAGTTGCGATTTACCGAAAGATTTGTTGATATGGCCAAAGGCATGAAGATTATCATCCCCCACCTTGGTATGCTCGGCGGGAATCCTTATGATTTTTTAAAAAGCTTCAAAAACAATAAAAATGTGTACTTCGATACTGCCCTTGGCTCACGGGAAGCGATATTGGATTTTGTGAAAACAGTAGGTCCCGAGAGGGTACTGTTCGGGTCTGATGTGCCCTTCGGATCCATGAGAAGCGAGCTATCGAAAGTCCTTTCGCTCCCGATACCGGAAGATGATAAAGATCTCCTGCTCTCCAGGAACTTTATTCGTCTTACACAATTCAAACCTTAATCAATCCTACTTTCCTTTTTTGGCTGAGAAAATCTTACCCGGGCTTTTTTCTCCAAGGTGGACGGATGCCCCACTTGGAGTGACCCGGTGCCTTTTCAAACTACACCGGTTGCTAAAGTCAAGGATAAACGGCCTGTTGCCCAAACATACATACAACCAATAAGATTGGAATATGAGCAGGGAGGGAAACAGTGTTCCTGCGAATACCATATTTGGGCAACAGGCCGTAAAGATTTGACCGTATGCCAGCTATCGGGTCGCCCCCGCGTGGGGGCGTGGTTTGATAGGGGCAATTCCATATCAATAGATTTGTATTAAGGAAAATTCTGCCAATTTATTTCCGTTACTCCTTTGTCAGGCCCTCAGCCTACGCTACTCATCCTCCACCCAGCACCTTGTAAAGCGTTACAACGCTGCTAAACCGGGAGAGACGGAAGGCGATGAGCCCCTGCTGAGCTGCATAGAGAGAGCGTTGCGCATCCAGGACACCCAGATAGCTATCAATTCCCTTTGTGTAACGCGCACTGGCGAGGCGATAGGTTTCTGCAGTGGCATTCACCAGGGACTGTTGTGCCGATAGCTGTTTCTCAACCGTGCCCCTGACGGCCAGGGTATCGGCCACTTCCCTAAAGGCTGTTTGAATTGCCTTTTCGTATTGAGCCAGGACGATTTCTCTTTCTACTTTAGTCGCTTTAAACGCCGACCAGATCCGGGCGTCAAAAACCGGCATAACCACCTGGGGTGCGAAGGTCCAGGTGTTTGAACCGGCCTTGAACAGACTGGCCAGGTCGTCGCTCGTTGTTCCGATGTTGCTGGTCAGCGAGATGCGGGGAAAGAAGGCTGCCCGCGCCGCGCCTATGCTGGCATTGGCGGCCTTAAGGCCATGCTCTGCTTGAAGAATATCGGGCCGACGCAACAGCACTTCAGAAGACAGGCCGGGTGAAATATCCTTTGGCGCCGAAACGGCATTTAACTCATCAGGCAATAGTCCGGCAGGCACGGGGGAGCCGGCAAGAAGGTTCAGTGCGTTTTCATCCAGAGCCACCTGGCGGGTGTATTTTGGGACATCCACCCGAGCCGCTTCCAGCCTTGTTTGGGCCTGACGCAGATCAAGCTCGGAGGAGGTCCCGACTTCGTAGCGGCGGCGAATCAAGTTGTATGTGGCCTGCTGTGCCTCCAGGGTCGATTGAGCAAGTTTCAGGTTCTCGTGGTCCGCTGCAAGGGCAAGATAAAAGATTGTAATTTCTGTCATCAGAGAAATCTGCGCGCTGCGGCGAGCCTGCTCAGTGGCGAGGTACTGCTCCAACGCCCTGTCTTTTAAGCTTCGAATGCGACCGAAAAAATCAATCTCCCAGGAACTGACTCCCAGGTTGACGCCGTACTGCTTGAAGTTCATCGCTTCACCTGATTCTTGTGAGATGTCAGCCGGTACCCTTTGCTCGGTCCAGGCACCTGTAGCGTTTATTGCAGGAAACAATTCGGCGCGCTGGATGCCGTACAATGCATGTGCCCTTTCAACATTCAATGCGGCTATCCGCAGATCACGATTATTGTACAAAGCCATTTCGATGACCTGCTGGAGCTTCTCGTCGGTAAAAAATTCCTTCCAGCTCAGCTCAGGGGCTGTTGGGACATCGGCTGGAGCCTTGATTGCCTGGCTTGCCGCGGGGTAGTTCATTTCATTGTATGCAGGACCTGCAGGCCACTCAGAGGGGATTGGCGACGCCGGGCGTTTGTATTCCGGTGCCATCGTACAACTTATTAAACAGGCTATTGCAATAATTACAGGAAATATATTTCGTATCATGCTATTGCCCCTCCCCAGAACCTGTTGTGTCCGGATGTCGCTCAAGCGCTCTGTCCGGCTCTTTTTTCTTGAACTGACGCGATACGACAACAAAGAGCAGCGGAATGTAAAAGAGGTCGATAAATGTGGCAGAGAGCATCCCACCGGTAACGGCGGTGCCGATGGCCTTCATTGCACCTGCACCGGCGCCAGTCGCGATGGCCAGAGGCAGGACACCGAAGAAAAAGGCCAGTGAGGTCATGATGACCGGTCGCAGTCGCACCCGTGCCGCCCCAAGGGTAGCCTCGATCAGCCCTTCACCATGCGCCATTCGTTCCCTTGCAAACTGAATGATAAGGATGGCGTTTTTTGTCGTCAGACCGAGGGTGGTGAGAAACCCGATCTGGAAGTAGACATCATTGTGCAGACCACGTGACCAGGTGGCAAGCGTTGCACCGAATACACCAAGGGGCAACATCAGCATATTGGCGAGCGGGATGGGCCAACTCTCATAGAGGGCTGCCACACAAAGGAAGATTACGATGATGGAAAAGGCGTACAGTAGGGGTGCCTGGGAACTTGACATCCGCTCCTGATAGGAAAGCCCGGTCCATTCAAAACCGACCCCCTGGGGCAATTTAGAGACGAGTTCTTCCATCACTTTCATCGCTTCACCGGAACTTCTCCCTGCCGCTGGTTCTCCCCATATGCTCACAGACGGAAAGGCATTAAAACGCTCGAGCCTGGGAGAACCGGACGTCCAGTGGGCAGAGGCAAATGAAGAAAAGGGGACCATCTTTCCCGTGCTATTACGTACATAGAGCCTTTCCAGGTCTTTTGGCAGCATGCGGTAAGGGGCGTCAGCCTGAGCGTACACCCGCTTGACCCGGCCGCCCTGAATGAAGTTGTTTACATAGGCGCTGCCGAAGGCATCCGAGATGGTATTGTGGATGGAGGCAATGGGAATCCCAAGGGCACCCGCCTTTGCCCAGTCCACGTCGATATGGTATTGGGGCACGTCCTCCATGCCGTTGGGCCGGACTTTGGTCAGACGCTTGTCTTTTGAAGCCATGCCGAGGAGCTGGTTCCGGGCTGCCATCAGTTTTTCATGACCGAGTCCGCCTCTATCCAGCAGCTGGAAGTCAAACCCTGTGGCCATACCCAGTTCTATCACCGGAGGCGGCGGAAAGGCGAACACCATGGCATTGCGCATCTGAGAAAAGGCCTTCATGGCCCGTTCTGCAATGACTTTTACCCTCAGCTCTGACCGTTTACGGAGATGCCAGTCCTTGAGCTTGACAAATACCATACCATTGGTCTGTGCCCTTAAGGAAAAGCCGGAGCCGGCAACCGTCAGACAGGAGTCCACCGCTTCTTTTTCGTTTTCCTGGAAATACCGCTGTACCTGGTCCACAATTTTCTTGGTCTGCTCAAGGGTGGAACCCGTCGGCAGCATTATTTGAGAGAGCAGAATTCCCTGGTCTTCATCGGGAACGTAGGACGTGGGTGTACGAAGGAAGAGAATCCCGACAGCCGTCACGATCAGAATATAAATAATAGCGTAGCGCGTTTTCTTTGAAAAAGAATTGCCAACTATTTTCACGTACCGGTCTCTTAACCTGAAAAATATACGGTCAAACCTTGAAAAAAAAGGCCGCAGGAAAGGGAGCGCATTTTCAGCGGGTTCATGTCCCGCTGCCACCGGCTTGAGAAGGGAGGCACAGAGAACCGGTGTCAGGATTAATGCCACAACCACGGACAGAAGCATGGAGGAGATGACGGTCACCGAAAACTGGCGATAGATGACACCGGTTGAGCCGCCGAAGAAGGCCATGGGACCGAAGACCGCTGAGAGTACAAGCCCGATACCGATCAAGGCGCTTGTAATCTGTTCCATGGACTTGGCAGTGGCTTCCTTCGGCGAGAGTCCTTCCTCGCTCATGATCCGTTCCACATTTTCCACCACCACAATGGCATCATCCACCAGAAGACCGATGGAGAGCACCATGGCAAACATGGTCAGCATATTTATGGAGAAGCCGAAAAGTCCCAATATACCGAAGGTCCCCAGGAGCACCACCGGCACGGCGATGGTCGGGATCAGGGTAGCACGGATGTTCCCCATGAAAAGCCACATGACCAGAAAAACCAGCAGTATTGCCTCGAAGAGGGTAATGACTACCTCGTTGATAGCCACTTTGACAAATGGGGTGGTGTCGTAGGGATAGACGACCTTCATCCCCGGGGGGAAGTATCGGCTCATCTCTTGCAGTTTTGTTTTGATTGCATAGGCTGTATCCAGCGCATTGGCGCCTGCGGCCTGACGGATGGCCATGCCGGCGGAAGGTTTCCCGTTGTAAGAGACTTCGATATCGTAGATGTCGGTTCCCAGCTCCGTTCGCCCCACATCCCTGATCCGTACGATGGAGCCGTCCGGATTGATGCGGACGGGAATAGCGGCAAACTCATCGGGGGTCTTAAGCATGCTCTGGACAATAATGGAGGCGTTCAAACGCTGACCTTGCACTGCGGGTGCCCCACCGAACTGGCCGGCAGAGATCTCGACATTGTAAGCCGTAAGCGCCGTGATAACATCTTCGACTGTCAGATGGTAATCGACCAACCTGTCGGGGTTGAGCCAGATACGCATTGCATATTGGGATCCGAAGTTTTCCACTTCGCCCACGCCGGGTACCCGTGCAAGCACCTTTTCCAGGTTGGATTGGGCATAGTCCCTCAAGTCGTTGCCGTCCATACTGCCGTCTTCCGAGATCAGGCCAATGATCATGAGATAGTTTCTGGTGGCCTTACCGACGGTGACACCCTGGCGCTGGACCACTTCGGGCAGGCTGGCCATGGCGAGTTGGAGCTTATTCTGCACCTTGGACCAGGCGAGGTCCGGATCGGTCCCCGGGGCAAAAGTCAATTCGATGCGGGCGCCTCCGGCAGAATCGCTGGTGGCCGACAGGTAGAGCATCTTGTCGAGGCCTGTCATCTTTTGTTCGATGATCTGGGTTACGCTGTTTTCCACGGTCTCCGCTGAGGCCCCCGGATAAGAGGTCTGAATGTATATGGATGGAGGCGCGATGGGAGGGTACTGCGATACGGGCAGATTGTATATGGCGAGGCCGCCCGCCAGCATGATGATGATGGCAATGACCCAGGCAAAGACGGGGCGATCCAGAAAGAATTTTGATAACATCAGGTTCCTCCGTTTAATTCGCTTTTGCAGGCGGTTGGCCGGCATCAAAAGGAACAACCTTTACGGAAGCGCCGGGCCGCACTTTTTGGACCCCCTCGACGATCACCCGATCACCAGGTTTAAGGCCTGCGGTGACGAGCCATTTGTCTCCGATGGCACGATCGACCGTGAGCATCCGCTGCTGGACTTTACTCTCAGTGTCCACAATCAGGGTGACCGGATTCCCCTTCGGGTCGCGTGACACTGCCTGCTGAGGGACCAGGATGGTCTGTTCGTTGATACCTTCTTTCACCAGCGCCCGGACAAACATGCCCGGTAGGAGCACCCCTTTCGGATTTGGCACGACCACCCGAAGGATGACGGAACCGGTCGTCGGTTCCACCGTGATATCCCGGAATTGAAGCGTACCTTCCAGAGGATACGACGTCCCGTCTTCCAGGATGAGCCTGACTTTCTTCTGTTTCTCTCCGTTTTGATTAAGGTGGCCTTCGTCCATACTGCGCTTCAATCGCTGCAATTCTGTGGTGGATTGAGGCACATCCACGTACATGGGGTCCAGTTGTTGAATAGTTGCCAAAGCCAGGGGCTGATACGCTGTCACCATAGCACCGACCGTTACGTTGGATTTGCCGCTGCGACCGGGGATGGGTGCGGTGACACGAGTATACCCCAGATTGATACGGGCCGACTCAACCGTCGCTTTCCAATACTGAACATCAGCCTCGGCTTGTTTCAAAGCGGCGGTCGTATCGTCGTAATCCTGCTGGCTAACTGCTTTATCGGGAAGCAGGTCCCTGTAGCGCTCGAATTTCAATCGGATCGCGGGCAGATTGGCCTCAGCCCTCCCGAGGGCACCCTTTGCATTGTCGAGGGTTGCCTGATAGGGTGCCGGATCGATTTGATAAAGGACCTCACCTGCCTTGACGTCAACGCCTTCCGTAAAGAGTCGTTTCTGAATGATGCCACTCACCTGAGGTCTTACTTCCGCAAGGAGGTAGGCGGACGTTCGTCCGGGCAATTCGGTGGTCAGCACGATCTGCTGAGTCGATATTGTTACTGTGGCAACCTCCGGGGCGCCGCCCTGCGGCGGTTTCTCTGACTTTCCGCAACCGTTCACCATCAGACTGAAGATGAGAATTCCTACAGTGACAATGAGTTTGCTTCTATACTTGGTTTGCATACAACACCTCTCTAACAGGATTCATTTTATTTCCTCGTCCGCGAGCCTCAATAATTCTTCTATGACGTTGTTGCGTTGCTCTTTGCTGAAAGGTGATATGGACAGAATCTCCTGCAGCCAGAGACCATCTGCGGCAAGTGCAATGATAGCAGCCTGCTCAAATTTGGCGCCAGATGATATAAATCCCGCATAGAGTTTCCGGATGGCTTCTCGAACAGGCTCTACAAGCTTGGGATTGTGTGCGAGAGCGGCAAGGATGGGGGCGCCTATACGATCAGTACTCTGGTCACGGAACAGAACTGAGAGCACATACCCTTTGACTTCCCGTGTCGGCCCATCCGGGAGTTCTTTACAAGCCCTTTTTCGTGATTCTTCACGAATCTTTATTCGTCGGGAAATCATGGCTTCAAGGAGTGCCACTTTTGTCGGAAAGTGGTAGAGGAGCCCACCCTTGCTGACACCTGCTTTCGCGGCCACCGCATCAAGTGTCATGTGGGATGCGCCGGCTTCTATAACAACAGCCTCTGCAGCATCAACAATAGCGTCATATGAACTTACTCGCGAACTCATCAAATACACTCCCTTTGTATTTATTACTATACCGTCCAGATAGTGCAGTAATAAATATCATGATGAGATTGTTTTTGTCAAAAAGTTATTTATTATATTTTTGATCCTTTGTCTGAGAGCTACCTGGTGGTGGAACAATGACGCCTCATATTTCTCCAGACAGGCTTATTCTATACACGGGGAGTAGGTATTTCATCATTATGGCACGCTTGATGTTAAGCCGTGATGCTGGAAATAAGCCCGACGTTTTTATTTTACTTTGAAAAAAAATGTGCTATATAATTAAAAAAAGTAATATCAGGAAGTGTTATGTCTGAATTAGTAAGATTCGGGGTGTCTTTAGAGAAAAAACTGCTCGAGAAATTTGATAGTTTTATCAGAGATAGAAACTACACAAACCGCTCTGAGGCTTTCAGGGATATGATCCGTCAGGAGTTGATTAAAAAGGAGTGGACAGAAGGTGAAGATATAGCAGGCGCCATAACGCTCATTTACGACCACCACAGGAAAGACCTTTTGAGCAAGATTACCGATATCCAGCACAACTTTCAAAACGTAATCATTTCTACCCAGCACATCCATTTAGATCACGACAATTGTCTTGAGATTGTGGCTGTGAGAGGTAATCCGGCGGAAGTTCAGCGTCTCGCCGATACATTGAAATCCATAAAGGGCGTGAAACACGGGACACTAAACATGTCGAGCACAGGGAAGGGCATAGAGTAGTAATATTTTTTTATTCAATAGTAGCACGAATATTAGTTTCGTAACATACAGGAGGGATAGGTGGTTAAGCTAAATATCTGGATTATGGCAGCAATTGCCTCGTTGTCTTCTGTTATCGGGATTGTGTATGCACAGGAAAGCCATCCGGTCAAGTTAAGCGAAATTGTTGTAACTGCCACACGAACCGAAAAAGAACTGGCCGATGTCCCTGCTTCGACGAGCGTAGTCTCAAAGGATGATATTGAAAAGAGCAATGTTCAGGCTGTAGATCAGGCGCTGAATGCGCTTCCCGGCGTCCTTGACAGACGCGGGAAGGGTCTCATGGATACCCAGTCAGCCGTTACCTTAAGGGGCATGCCGGAGCAAAAGCGAACCCTCATCATGCTCGATGGCATAACCATGAACAAAGCCTACGATGGCACTGTCAATTTTGGCGGTTTTGCCCCTGATGACGTTGAAAAGATCGAGGTGGTCAGGGGTCCCTTTTCGAGCCTTTACGGCGGGTATGCCATGGGCGGGGTGGTGAACATCATAACGAAGATGCCCGAAAAAAAGGAGGTTACCGTAAAGGGCGGTTACGGCACGGACAACACGTGGGGCACCTACGCCTCCTATGGAGATAAATTCAAGGATAAGTTCAGGATCTTCGTGAGTTACAGTTACAAGTCCACCGATGGGTATGTGACCGATTACGATGTACAGACTGCAAAACCGCCTGCAGGGATCAGCGGCTGGTCACCGCAAAGGTATTACAGGGGGGCAAGCCAGTATCCCACCGTTTATCTCATCGGTGATAAAGGCAACAACTGGTGGTACAACAAGGGCCTCACTGTGAAAGCAGGCTATGATTTTACCAAAACGTCCAAGCTGCTCCTTTCTTATATGAGAAATGAAAGCGAATATATGTATCGGAATCCAAACACCTATGTGATGAACGCTGCCAGGGTACCTGTTTATACATACGGCACCGTGAGGGAATCAAGCTTTCTCGGCACGCCTGGCGGAACAACACAAAATATATATAATGCAAATTACGAAACAGAATTCTCATCTGTCAAGGCAAAGGCCTCTGTGAATCTTAACGAATTGGAAAAAAGCTGGTATGTAACCCCGGGCACGACAGCATCAACGACCCGTTTTGGAGGGCCGGGAACCGTTTCTTCCAGTCCTTCCCGTGCATACACCACAGATTTGCAGTTTGTTATACCGGCTTTTAAAATTCATACCCTCACCGTTGGAGGCTCATACCGATACGCCTGGTCGGATACCGAAGAGCGCACCCTGACATACTGGAAGGATGAAGATTCAACAACAAACCTTACCTATCAGTCACGGGGGAAGGACAGGACATTCGCCCTTTTCATCCAGGACGAGATAGCACTTCGCGATAATCTTACCGCCTATCTCGGTCTCAGGCAGGACTGGTGGAAGACCTTCGACGGGTATGCAAACTCTGCCGGTCTTGCAGGATATCCGCAACATTACGGGCCTTCAGACAGCTCTTCAATAAGCCCCAAAGGAGCACTCGTATACACGCCGTTCAAAGAGACTACCCTCAGGACGTCTGTTGGAAAGGCATTCAGGCCTCCCACCCAATATGACCTTTACAGGACATGGACCTCAACGACAGGGGTTACATATGCCGGCAACCCCAATCTGAAACCTGAAAAATCCCTTTCCTGGGATGTCAGTGCAGAACAAAAATTATGGGAAGGGTTCCAGTTCAAGACAGCATACTTCGAAACCTATATTGACGACCTTATTTACAGCAGAACCCTTACCCCGACACTTCAGGATAAGATCAATGTAGGCAAAGCCGATATAAAGGGTTTTGAAATTGAGGGTTCACAGAAGTTTGATGTAGGCATAACATTGTTTGCCAATTATACCTACAATAATGCAAAGGTAAGGGATAACGATGTAAAGCCGGAGACAGAAGGAAAACGGTTAACCTATGTTCCCAGCGAGATGTTCAATATGGGTTTTGACGTGGAGTGTGGTCCATTTAAGGCACATTGCGTGGAGAGATACGTGGGCAAGCGGTACAGTGACGACACAAACATAGACAGGATAAACGGGGTGTATCTTTCGTACGATCCATATTTTGTTGCCGATGCAAAGGTCTCCTATGCAGTTACAAAATTTGCCACCGTGTCCCTTGCCGTTGATAACGTGTTCGATAGAGACTATTTTTCATCTTACCAGGCACCCGGCAGAAAATGGTACGGCGAAATGACTTTGAAATTCTGAGATAAGAAATGTCAATGGAGGTCCCCAAGTGAATATACATCGCATAACCTATAACCCAGGGACAAATTCGTGCAGCCTCTATTTTATAGGTTGTAATTTCCGTTGTACCGGGTGTTACTGGAAAAAGATCTATCCAAAGGTTAGCCTCAAGAAATTAAGATTGTTAAATCTGAAAGAGGTCATTGAGATACTCAGGCCTGTTGTACCTGAAAAAGTTACTATTATCAGCGGTGATCCCGTCGAGAATCACGAATTTTCTGTTCTCCCGAAGACACTCTATGACGAATTCAGATGCGAGGTACGTCTTATGACGAATGGCCACATACTGCCTTCTCTCGAAGGGTTGAAACATGTGTCTCTCTCAATCAAGGCCTTAAGCGATGACCTGCACAAACGATATACAGGAAAATCCAATACAGCCCCCTTAAAGAATTTCAGGTTCCTCTACGAAAGCGGTATCGAGCTTTCATCATCCAGTGTATTTATCCCGGACGTAATAGACAAAGAGGAAATAAAAGGGATCGGGCGGTTTATTGGAAGCATAGACAGGGATATCCCCTACAGGGTAATCGGGTATATGCCGATAGATGACCTTCCATATCGCAGACCTTCCTATGAGGAGATTAAAGATGCAGCCGGGTCTATCAACGGCAGCCTTAATGATGTCGTTTTCTCAGACTCGAAAGAACAGGATTACACAGGCATAATCGATCTGTTTACCAATAACCTGAGATGATACACATCAGAAACCTCACCTACGTGTATCCGGAGACGGACGCCCCTGTGCTGGAGGGCATTAATCTGGAGGTTCATGATGGTGAGTTTATTCTCATTACCGGTGCAACCGGTTCCGGAAAGTCCACGCTTCTTTATTGCCTGAATGGTCTTATACCGCATGTTTTTGATGGAAAATTGACCGGAGAGGTTGCTGTAAATGGTTTCCTACCGAAAGACGTACCTGTTGCGGAGATGTCGAGGGTTGTCGGCACGGTGTTTCAGAACCCGGAAAGTCAGATATTTATGTTGCAAGTTGAGGATGATGTCGCCTTTGGCTGTGAGAATCTCTCTTTGCCAAAGGAAGATGTCATAAAAAGAAGGGATATGGCCCTGAAAGAAATGGGACTTTTTCACATGAGGCATGCAGAAACGCTTAACCTGTCCGGGGGCATGAAGCAGAGACTGGCGATAAGCTCGATCTATGCAATGGGGCCGCATATATTCCTCTTTGATGAACCGACCACTGATCTCGATTCAAGGGGGAGGGTTGAGTTCTTTAACGTTGTCAAAAGGCTTAAAGAAAACGGGAACACAATTTTACTCACAGAGCATCAGTATGAAGATTTTTTATTGTTAGCTGACCGGGTAATAGTTCTGGAGAAAGGAAAAATTACAGATTTTGGCCAGGTTAACAGGCTCAGAATGGTAACCGGCAGAGAGCTGCTAAAGGGCGAAGAGAGAATATTTTCAGATGAAATTGATATCAAGGGGGTAGCATTCGGTTATACAAAGGAAAGAGCTGTTTTAGCAGACATAAACCTGAATATCAAAAGAGGGGAATTAATTGCAGTTTGTGGCGACAATGGCTCCGGTAAAACAACACTGTTAAAGATTCTGGCCGGTCTTTTAAAACCCGATAAAGGAAGAGTAACCCTTTTGGGCCTTGTCAATCCCTCATTGGAAGAGCTTATCGGCAGGGTTGGCTTTTTGTTCCAGAATCCCGATGAGCAGCTTTTTGCAAACTCGGTAGAAGAAGAGATTATGTTCGCCCCTTTACAGTTAGGAAAAAAGATTAATAAAGATGAATATTTGAAGGTTGCCGATTTTAATTCTATCAAAAAGAGACACCCCCAGACACTGTCGAGAGGACAAAGACAACTCCTTGCAATAGTATCTGTTCTGGCAATGGAACCACAGATTTTCATTTTAGACGAACCGACAACCGGCTTAGACCACGGCAACCTGAACAACCTTTTCAGGATTCTGAATATGATGACCGATGAGGGGAAAACTGTTATTTTTTCCACACACCACAGGAACGTGAAAGAGTTTTCACAGAGGGTTATCTTACTAAAAGATGGCAGGGTTATGAGCGATGAGATATGTAAGTAGGGCTACACTTTTTCACAATCTGGACCCCCGAACAAAAATACTTATGAGTCTTGCCTGTGCCTGCCTTATAGTGATTCTGAATACGCCGATGAGCCTTTTCTGTCTTTTTGCGGTTCTCCTGCTGGCTTTTTTCTCCATAAAACCACCGTTTTCCGTTGTTAAAACCACTCTCTACCTGATGGCAATGGCTATGGTTGCCACTGTGATTTCCCAGGGTTTTTTTTACTATTTTCAACCAAGAACGCCCCTTTTTACAATCATTCCTGAAGATGCAGGGTTTTTTGGCAGGCTTACCGGCGGCATATCGGTTTACAGGGAGGGGTTAATTTACGGGGCAGTCCAGTCTATGAGGTTCTTTTCAGCCACACTTCTAAGCATGGTCATTGTGATGAGCACGTATCCTTCTGATCTTATATTAGGGCTAAAAAAGCTTGGTGTTCCTGAAAAGATTGGTTTTATGCTTACCGTCAGCATACGTTTTTTGCCGGCACTTGGAGAAGAAGCAAAGAGGATATTAATTGCCCAGAGATTAAGGGGGTTAAGGTTAAAAGGGCTGCGTGGCAGCATAAGGGGTTTTCGGTTCCTTGTCGAGCCATTGATTATCGACAGTCTTCGTAAGGCCAGAAGGATTGCCCTGGCCGCCGAGGTAAGGGGTTTTACCGGCAGGAGAACAGAGATTAAAAAACTGCGTTTTTTATGGATGGATTGGGTTGCCCTTTCCACTATATCTCTGGCAATAATCCTGGCAGTGAAAAACAGGTTTTATGTATGAATAGTTATATCAGTTCTATGGTCTTCGTCTTTATTCTGGGCGGTGTTGCCTTTTATGTGGGGTTAAGGCGCAGGCTCATAAAAAATTTTACTATTCACGAACTTATAGTCATTGCATTATTCTGCAGCCTCCTCTATATTGCCGGACTGCCCTTTAAATTCGGTTTAAGCCGTATCCCCTTTATTCACAGCTTTGCATATTCAATCCCCTTCACCGCTGTATTGTTCATTGGTATAAGACTTGTTCCTAAACTTGGCACTGCCACGTTGATTATTTTTGGACACAGCCTCCTTTCCCAGATTATCTCCCGTGGAATAAACCCTCTCTGGTGGCCCTATGCATTGCTCGCAGGATTTACTTTGGAGGTTTATTTTTTATGTTGCCGTAACTACCTGGAAAGCAGAGTAAATGCAATAGGTGCAGGTGTATTAAGGGGCTTTGTTGTGTATATCTATTTCTATTATATATCTGCCCCGTATATCTGGCATATATATTACGCCCCCTGGTATGTTTTAATTCAAACTTTACAGGGCATGACAGGCTCATGCATCGGCGCATTAATCGGTTTTTCTTTAAGCAAACCGATAATAAGCGCGTACCGGCACGGGGGATTATAAAATCAGGAAAAAGGTATATAGAGGCAGTGAACAGTGAATAGTGAAAGGTAGCCGCAGGTTTTAACCTGCGCGGAAGTGGAAAGGGAAAAGGAAAAGAGACAGGCTGAGGACTGAACGGCACAAACCTTTGTTACGAATTGCCTCCAAAAACAGCACTTTAAGCCCAGTGCGAAAAAGTGGATTAAGGATTGATTGATTACTCCATAATCCAATATTCTCAAGGGTTTGGTCCGACCCCAATCCACCGGGAATTGCTGACACCAGCCGGATTTTTGCTCCTTTGGGGGGCTTGGTCCATTACCGTGATGACAGAAAAAACTGCAAGAATTGAGGAGGTGAGTTATTGACAACACCTCCTACTCATCATTTATGTTAGGTAATAAAAATGGTTAGATTTAACAAGAAGAAAGGGGCAGGAGAACGAGACTTGCACCTGGGTCGAGCGAACCCTTTTTGTAGTGTGTTCCC
>JAPLKA010000099.1 GCA_026388315.1 Pseudomonadota bacterium
CATCTCATTATATCCCTTGCAATTATTTCTCTTGTCTTTTTATCCTTTGCAGGTCTGTCTCATGCTGTCCTGGCCGGTAAGATAAGCATCCTCGAAGGCAGGGTAGATGTCCTGAAACCAGGGAAGAGCGTAGTTTCCATGGTAAAGGCAGGAGATCCTGTAGATATCGGCGATATCTATCGTGCAAAGAGCAACGGCAGGGCAGAGATCACCTTTCTCAACAACAACATATTAAAGATTGCCCCCACAACCAGGGTGGAGATACAAGAGGCCATGTTTGAAGGGGATAAGACCAGCAATGTTGTCAAGCTCCACCGCGGGAGGGTTCAGGCCATCTCCAGTGAAGAGTTTATCAAAAAGGTGTCAGCCTTTGCAGAGGGCAACAAGTTCGAAGTCCATACCCCCAATGCCGTAGCAGGGATAAGGGGCTCCAATATGGTTGTTTCCTTTATGCGGGCAATAACGAGCACCCTCTTTATTGCCGGCAGGGGATATCAGTTCAACCCCAGCGATCCCCAGAGGAGAGTAGCAACTATCACAGGCGGCAATATATCCTTCGTTGCCACCACTACGACATCATCGGGCGCAGGTTCAGGGACATCGACGGGCACAGGTTCAGGGACAGGTTCAGGGACCGGTTCGGGGACATCGACGGGCACTACAACGGCTGGCACATCGGCTGCCGGTTCATTCGATATAGCAGCAGTTATTACACCGCCTGCGCCTGCACCCCCGCCTCCCCCGCCTCCTCCACCACCGCCTCCACCACCACCACCTCCGCCACCTCCGGAACCAAGTGATGTAAAGGCTCCAACAATGACGATTACCCAAAATCCTGCATCATCGACAAACTCAACTACGGCAAACTTTTCTTTTGAAGCCAACGAAACGGTTACGTTTGAATATAAACTTGATAGTGGTATATGGATGGCTATCGCCGGGACAGGTACACAGAAGCCGCTGGCGCTTACAAGCCTTCTTGACGGACAGCATGGTATCGACGTCAGGGCTAAAGACGCTGCCGGCAATTCCTCAACCATCTCCACATATCAGTGGACGATCGATACGGTGTCACCCACCGTCTCTCTGACATCCAAACCCGCTGCCCAGACCAATCAGAGTACGGCATCATTCGGGTTCTCATCAAGCAAAACCGCTACCTTCCAGTACAGTCTCGATGGAGGGTCATGGGTATCAATAACAGGTTCATCCCTTAGCCTATCAAGTCTGTCAGAGAGCAATCATCAGATAGATGTCAAGGCAACGGATACATTGGGGAACGTCTCCACAGCAACAAGTTACACATGGACAACCGACTATACTTCACCGGTTGCAACAATAGCATCCAACCTCGCCACGCAGAAGACTAATCAGAGCACGGTAAGTTTTACCTTTTCCTCCACCAAGACAGCCACCTTCCAGTACAGTCTCGATGGAGGGTTGTCATGGGTATCAATAACAGGGTCATCCCTTGACTTGTCTGGCTTATCCGCAGGGAACCACCAGGTAGATATAAAAGCTACAGATACGGTGGGTAATGTTTCATCTGTGGCAAATTATGCATGGCAGACGGATTATACCGCCCCTACCGTTTCGATTACACAGGTTGCTTCACCGGGAGGCACCACCACCGGGAATATGAAAGTAAACTTCACGAGCAGTAAAGAAGCCACCTATTCTTACAAAATTGACGCAGGGGCGTGGACATCAACAGACACCCCGCTGAACCTCACGGGTTTGGGAACCGGAAGTCGTACATTCTATTACAAGGCAACCGACCTTTTCGGAAATGTTTCACCTGAGAATCAACTATCCTTTACCCTGAACCGTTATTCATTCACAGGAACGGGTAACAATGTAAAAGGTGACGGCGGGGGGATTACGGGAAATGCCACACTGGAGATTGCAGGCATCAATGGACAGAACTGGGGCGGATGGAATACGAGCTATGCATTGACTGGCACCCCCGGGACTTCATGGTCGTTGGCTGCAGGGGGGAGCGATGCAAGCAGCTACTGGCTTGAAACCGCAACAGTGAGCACCTCAGGGAACGCACTTTCAGGGACATCTGATCTCACATATTTATCGACAACCAAACTGGGGGAAGGGGTATCGGGGAGCCTTACAGGTACAACAATCGGCTCTCCCTGGAACGCAACGATAGACGGAACCGGCAAGTATACAGAGAGCGATCTTACTTTCGTGAATACCCTCTCTGCAGACCTTGCCTACTTCAATGGGACCATCTCTTCGAATGACGGCAGCGTTGGCTCCGCCTACATGGGGGGAACATCGTCTATTTGGACAGCCACTCAGGCAAGCCCCTCTTCGGTCACTGCAATAGGGCAGTACACTGCCGGCACAAACCCGGTACACGTCTGGGACAGCGATATGAAAAGCTACAACTATACGAACAGCACAAACACCACTTACGACGGAGGGGCATACTGGGGGTATATAAAAGGAACAGAGAGCAGTAACAGCCTTGAAGGAAAACTTGCAGCGATCTATATCGACCCGTCAGGTAAAGCCGGTTACCTAACGGGGAGCCTTGCCGGCACGGGGTACGACGGCGACGTCAAGATGTTCAAGATGACGGGGAGTCTCTACCCGACACAGATGGCCACGGCTGCGGAAATTGGCGGCATACTCCCTTCTGCTCTCAGCGCTAATGTCTCTCAAACAACATATAGCCCCGATGTGATAGTGGGTTTTTCAGGGGGGTTTACCGGTGCCGGAGGCGGTACAATAAACATCGGGACCGTACGTGACGGCGGTAATGTGTATACGGCGGGCATCACAGGTCAGGACTGGGGTGTATGGAAATCATATATAGGCAGTACTTATGCCGGGACAATCTCCGACACATGGCAGATGTCAATGGATTTTGCCCTCCCCGTCACCCCTTCCTGGACAAGTATTATCGGCACAGAGATTGCCGGGTCAAAATGGTCGGACGGCAAGATTGCCGGTCTCGCAGCAGGGTATGGCGCGGATATTCAGGCAACACCAAAGACATGGATAAGCGCAGGCGAGACATTGGGCACATTTAAACCGGCCAATTTTACATTACAGATTAGCAGCGTCGGTCCATGGATCGAGACAACTAAGTTTCTGGCTATGCAGGGTGGCGCGACGACAGATGCTGGCGCTAATGCTGCACTGAAGGCATTGAACATTCCCTGTGTCCAGGTGGGAAGCGCGAACCTGACCGGTTCAGCCACGTATGCTACTGGTGCGGAGACAATGTATGTCACAATGAACAATACGAGGTTCTTCGCAACCACCTCAGGAGGGCCCGCAAAGATCTGGGCATCAGAAAGCGCCGGAGGATCGTATACCGGCGTGGGTTATGGCCCGCCGCCGTCCGGCACTTCTGCAACTTTAAGTAGCGGCACCGGATTAGGCGCCACATTTACCGTTACGACATTTGATACAGGAACAAGCAAGTGGCTTGCTACAGTCACAAACGGGACCATAGCAAGTGGTTACGGTGGTTCCACGACCTTCAGGGGCGCCGCCGCTGGGACCATCAACACAGGGGCAAAAACCTTCTCAGGTACCGCCGCAGGTGTGGCAAAATAACCCTCCACATATCATTCCGGGCCCTGCTTTGTGCTCTTCTCTGTCACTGCGAGCGAGCTGGTGAATGTCAGTTTTATAGTAATTTCATATGTTACGGATTAACAATAACCTTAAAAATCCGGGTTTGTACCGGTTTGACATTTTTTTCCCAGGGGCGTGCGTATTTAAGGGATATTGTGGTTTCACCTTCTGATGTGGCAAAAAAATTCCAGACCTCCACTCCGCCGCAACCAACAAGTCCATCCTTGCATTTGCTTGTATATTCAGCGTCCTGCAACTCAAGGATATCGTCATTAACCGGTTTTAGAAGCTCCCATTTGTAACCGGTGGTGGGGTTGGAGGGCAGGACAATGGAGAATTCGTCGCCCACCTGCACTTCAACCGGTATATTGGGATTATTGTAAATGTTTTTCGTATTATCAAGGCTGAATCCGGTTACCGGGAGAAGCATTAGCAGTATGAGAATGAGGACTTTTTTCATGAAAAGGTACCCTCCGGCGCCAAAAGTCTGGCTGGTGTTACAACTCGTTGATTGCCAACGTATCATATATTGGTGTAAAATAAAAATGCCGAAGACGGGACTTGAACCCACACAGACAGATTGCCTACTAGACCCTGAATCTAGCGCGTCTACCAATTCCGCCACTTCGGCATTATAGTAATGCTTAAACTTATATAAGTTGGGATGCCTATGTCAAGAGGTGAATATGAAAATTTATGAATTTCTGAACCACGTTGAAAAATTTCCAAATCCTGTACTGACTATCGGTAACTATGACGGGATACATATAGGGCACAAAAAAATAATTGAAAGGGTTAAAGAGGAGGCGCGCTTGATTAACGGAACGCCCATGCTTATGACCTTTTATCCCCACCCGGTAAGTGTCGTAAGGCCTGATAAAATCCTGTGCCTCATAACACCCCTTAATGTGAGGAAAAGGCTCATTGAAGAAAACGGTATTGACGTGCTTCTTGTTTTACCCTTTAACGAGGAATTCAGGCTCCTGACCCCTCAGGAATTTGTTGAAAATATCCTTGTGAACAAACTGGGGATTAAAGGGCTGATCGTTGGATACGATTTCAAGTTCGGGCGAGGAGGGAAGGGCGATACGGAATTATTAAAGCAATTATCCGGAACGTATGGTTTTTTCTTCGAGGTGGTGGAGGCCATTACGCTGGATGGCGAAAAGATAGGGAGTAACAGGATACGGAAACTCATCATGGAAGGCGATGTGAAAAAGGCTGAACGATTTCTGGGGAGACCGCACATGATAGAAGGCAAGGTAGCGCACGGTGACGGAAGGGGGAAGGGGATCGGTTTCCCCACCATCAATCTGAAAACGGATTATGAGCTTATTCCTAAAGACGGGGTGTATATAAGCGAAGTCGAAATAAATGGGAAGATGCTTCCATCTGTCACGAATATAGGATATAATCCTACCTTCGACGTCAAAAAGCTTTCCGTTGAGACCCATATTTTAGACTATTCCGGGGACCTGTACGGCGCGGATTTGACCCTTTATTTCCATGAAAGAATACGGGGTGAGATTAAGTTTGACGGAGTTGAAGCATTAAAAAGTCAAATTGACATGGATATAAAAATCGCAAAAGAATATTTTCATAAAAAATAATAAAACAAACAGGAGGCAGTTACATGGGTTTAAGGTATGAAGAGGTGAACGAAGAGGTCATGTCAGTGCTGAAAGAGGTAAAATCGGAATACTTTCCTGAATTGAAAAATGCAAAAATCAAGGTACTTTTTGACATAAAGAAAAGGAAAGTGGGGGGTATGGTTATCCTTGCCCGTATCATGAAAACGAATGACCTGTTGAGGCACCTTACGATAGATGAGGCTGATGCTATGGAAGGATACGATTATATCATAACCCTGGACAAAACATGCTGGGACAGTGTTATACGGGATGACAAGATCAGGATTGTCAGGCACGAATTGAGACATGCCTGCTTTGATATCGAATCCGAGGATAATCCATATAAGCTCCAGGATCACAGCATCTCTGATTTTTACGAAGAGGTCGAGTACAACAATGATGATCCGCGCTGGAGGGAAAGACTTGCCACCGTTGTGGAAGATATTTACGAACAGAAGAAAGAGGCGCGTCAGGACAGCAAAAAGAAGAAAGAGAGAGGATAGTAAAAAGAACGTAGAGCCGATAAAGGCAGTGAATAGTAGATAGTAGATAGTTAAAAAGACATAAAATATGAAATGCTGTGAATGGTAAACAGTTTTTTGACTAACGACTGTTCACTGAAGTATTCAGTGTCATTGCAGGACCCCTTTTGCTTTTCCAGGAGGAACGTCAAACGGTTTCCTGCTTTTTAAAGGATGTTCCCTTATTCCAAACAGAGATAAATGATGTTGTTTTCTCAGCAATTATGATAAAGGATGAGCACGCTGAATTTTTTATTTACATTATTTACAATGGAGGCAAAAATTTTGTATGGAACCGGTGGGTACGTTGAAGTGTGGGCAACTTCCTGAAATCCTCAGTTGGTACATTACTCCCTTCATGCTATCTTTCAAACGGAAAGCGTGATTATGAGGGCGGAAAATAGTATTAAAGGGGGCTTTTGGCTCCCTTTTTTCATATGCGCCGTTCTTCCTGGTACCACGGGAATACCAGGTCTTTAAAACACGGGCATATTGGTGCAACCATTCTGCCGGTGTCTTTGATATGCCTGTGATCCCGCAGCAACCGGCATAACCATTTTAAGTCCTTCCAGAATGTCCTACAATGCATATTAGAAACAAAAAGATCAACAGCCCTGCGAAGCTCGGTTTCCAAGAACGCCGTGAGGCGACATTTAGGGCAATGGGTATATGGAAATCCTGAACTTAAATCACCCCTATACCAACCCCTACTACGACCTTGGATGCATATCCTGCCTCGGTCATGTTCATGGATTCGTCCTGAACATCCACTTCTATTCTGATTGCCATCTGTTTCAACTGTTCAGCCATTTTTATTCCCGCGTTAAATGGGTCTTTTGCGTTGAGAATACGGTCTTTAACGGCCTTCTCCAGATTCTCCATGGCCTGCTTAAAAGCCTTTTCGTGCTTGTCGGGAAGAGTTTTTTTGCCTGATTTGGACACTTTTGTTGTCTTTTTGGCTTTCATAAAGACCCTCCTTTTTGATTAAAAAAACATAATAATAATAACGCCTGAAACTGAATAAAAATACAGAGGTTAATGCCATATTTTCATTATAGTTTAATTATGCATTTAGTCAAGCAATTTATAAGCGGGGCTTTTGGTGGGGTAATTATTACTTTATATTTATCCTCTTATAACTTAAATAACCTCAGTCCTTATAAATTATGGATATTATCGCCGGTCAGATTGCTTCTTCCTGTACTCGTGTCTTGGTCTTCGGTGTTTCATGTGGTCGATTTCAAATCGTAATTTGCTTAACTCGCAAAATATTTTTGCTTGAAAATTATTTATAATAGGAGGAAAATAAATAAGAGAGCGGCGTGATTAAGGCAGACGCACATCGATGGATATGAAGTTTATGGCCAAATTTAGTGGAGCAGTGGATTGACCGAACAGACACATACGGACAATAAATTAATCTGGGGACACAGGGTATGGGTAAAGTTTTTTGTGTTATTGATAGGCACAGGAGGCAACGATGGAGTCAATAGAAGTCGATGGTGACGTGCTGGCTTTTCTTCGGAGGTTCGGGCATCTATCCCCGAATAAGACGCTAAGGCTTGTTTTAGGTATCGATCGAGACTTTGCAAACGAAGAACACTCTGACAAACAGTTTCTGCAGCCGGTGTTGGATATACTACGGGGGGCAGGGGGTCGGATGAAAGTTGCCGAGTTGTACGAACGGATTGAGACGCGTGGCATCCTAAAGGCTGGCGACTATCGTGGCGCAGAGTACGTCTGGCAGAACCGTATGCGCTACTTGGCTGACTCCCTTCGGCGTGAGGGTGTTCTTCGGAGAGACAGTGACCGCGGTGTGTGGGAATTAGCTTAGTAAGCCATACGACCGAAAGAAATGACTAATAATCCATCAATTATTCGTAGCTTCGGCTGGGTTCTATCATTGTTAATCTCAATTTCAACCAGAAATAATTCTGGTTACAAATAGAATAAAGTATCGATAAGTAGGTGCTATACGTAACATATCTTGCTTTCTCTCTTAATATTAGTTACTTACACCCTGTTTTCCCTTATCCACTTTTTATTATATTGCGGCGCCTGCCGGAGGCAGTGACGGAAACGGTTTCCGTCACTGCTGAAATCTCTGTAAAGTCAATACGGACGGTGTTTAACACGGTTTCACTTTTAAAACTATTTTCTGAGGAACCGGAACTCTCCGCAACAGTTGCGGAGATTCTTATAATCGTCAGAAAGTCAATGAAGACGCTGTGAATCCCATTCCTGGAGATCGCCACGGGCTAAAGTCCTCGCAATGACAGATAAGGAAAAAGTCGCTCGCGATGACAGGCAGGGGAGAGACTACCACCTGTCTGTCGCAAACCTTGATTACCCTGATCTTATGAAGGCAGTGGATGGTTGATAGTGGATGCTTAACGGCCTGTTGCCCAAATAAGCATACAACCAATAATGTTGGAATGTGAGCAGGAATAGCTTTGCAGCTCCTTCGTCGCCGGAACCCGTTTCCCGATTCGCGACTTCGAGCATGCCTTGGGTACCCTGCCGGTGAGCAGAAATGTGCCCGCGGCCAGTGCCGCGTCTGGGACGGCCTGATTTGTTCGAAGCCCAGCGGCAAGTTAGAAGGCCGAATGGATGCGAGCCATTGCAAGGGTAAGGAAGCGCAGGGAGCAGCGAGGGAAACAGCGTTCCTGCGAAAGTAATATTTGGGCAACAGGTATCGCTATTTAAAAGCAGGGTCTCTGTACACGATCTTCCCATCCACTATGGTGAGCAGATTTTTTCCCTTCAAATTCCATCCATGGAAGGGGGTGTTTTTCCCTTTTGATGCGAAAGTGTTTCTGTCAACCGTCCATTCAAGGTCAGGGTTAAAAATAATGATGTCGGCAGGGCTCCCTGGTGTTAGTTCACCATGGGGGAGTTTCAATAATTTTGCCGGATTTTCTGTGAATTTCTTAAGAAGCGTCTTCATAGAGAGGACACCTTCGTGGACGAGGGCAAGGGAAAGGCCGAAGGCGGTCTCCAACCCGGAAATCCCTGAGGTGGCAATATTAAACTCCACATCTTTTGAGGTAACATCGTGGGGTGCATGGTCTGTGGCGATAATGTCGATCGTTTCATTCCTGAGACCCTCTTTCATGGCATCCACATCTTCTTTTGATCTGAGCGGGGGGTTTACCTTTGTGTTTGTATCGAAGGATAGCGTTGCTTTATCTGTTAACGTAAAATAGTGGGGACATGTATCACAGGTGATTTGGTTATACCTTCTCTTCATCTCCCCGATAGCATCCACACTGCCTCCTGATGAGATATGCGTGAGATGGAGCGGAGAATTTACATATTGTGCTATGGCCATGTCCCTTTTGACTATAATCTCTTCTGCAATAGCAGGAACCGCATCGAGACCGGACATAACCGATGCCTTACCCTCGTGGACAAACCCCTTCGAGAGGTCTTCGTCCTCGCAGTGCGATATGACGGGTATATGAAAAAGTTTTGCATATTCGAGGGCTTTTCGCAGGGTTTCGGAATTCTTTACAGATTTGCCGTCATCTGATATGGCTACAATGCCTGCGGCATACATTTCGCCAATCTCTGCAAGTTCTTCACCCTTTAAGTTCCTGGTGATTGCACCGCAGGGGAAGACCCGGCATACCCCTTCTACCTTTGCCTGTTTTATAATGAATTCTGTAACGCTTTTATTGTCATTTACAGGGTCTGTATTGGCCATACAGACTACTGATGTAAAGCCGCCCTTAACGGCTGCCATCGTGCCCGTTCTGATCGATTCTTTATATTCGTATCCGGGTTCCCTCAGATGGACATGCATATCAATGAGCCCGGGCGCCACAATAAGGCCTGAAGCGTCGATTACATGAACATTATCGACCTTTTCGCGGATATTTTTGTCAATCTTTTCAATGATACCGCCATTGATGAATATATCAAGGATTTCATCCCTGCCGTTTTTGGGATCAATAACCCTTCCTTTTTTGATGAGGATTTTCACGCCTCCCTCCCGGTGAGGAGATAGAGGATGGCCATTCTCACAGCAACACCATTTTCGACCTGGTCGAGTATCACCGAATATGGGCCATCAGCCACTTCGTCTGTAATTTCCACACCTCTGTTCATGGGGCCCGGATGCATGATGATTACATCCTTTTTTGCCTTTTTGAGATGCTCTGCCTTCAGCCCATAAATGATTGAATATTCTTTAACAGAGGGTATGTATGAAATGCCGCCCCGCTCTTTTTGTATTCTTAGCATCATGATTACGTCGGCGTCTTTTACCGCCCTGTTCATATCGTACTCCACATGGACGCCCAGACTTTCAATGTCGGGCGGGATCATAGTGGGTGGGCCCGAGCATGTGATGCGGGTATTAAAGTGTCTTAATGCAAATATGTTGGACCGTGCTACCCTGCTGTGGGCAATGTCCCCTACGATCGTTATGTTAAGTCCGTCAATTCTGTCTTTTTTCTCTCTCATGGTAAAAAGGTCAAGGAGGGCCTGGGTCGGATGCTCGTGTGCGCCGTCTCCGGCATTTATCACAGAAGAGTCCACAATCCTGGATAACATATGCGGGGCGCCTGGCATGTTGTGTCTGATAACGATGACATCAGGCCTCATGGATTCGAGGTTCCTTGCCGTGTCTTTGAGGGTTTCGCCTTTGACATGACTGCTTGTGTTTGCAGAGATATTGATGGTGTCCGCACTTAAGCGTTTTGCCGCTATTTCAAAGGATGTCCGTGTCCTTGTGCTCGGCTCGTAAAAGAGGGTTATGACTGTTTTGCCGCGGAGGGTGGGAACCTTTTTTACTTCCCTTCTTGATATATCTTTAAAAGAATCTGCCGAATCGAGGATGAGAAGGATCTCCTCCTTAGAAAGCTCTCTGATGCCAAGGAGGTCTTTTTTACTCCACTTCATTATGTTCTCACAACGATGACTTCATCCTTGCCATCGATTTCGCGAAGCCGCACAAGCACTTCTTCCTCCGGACTGCCATTGTAAAAGATGCCGGCATAATCGGGATGCATCGGGAGTTCCCTGTCGCCCCTGTCTACAAGAACAGCTAATTGTATCTTCCTTGGTCTGCCGAGGTCCATAATGGCATCGATTGCCGCCCTCGTAGTCCTGCCGGTATGCATCACATCGTCAATTAAAATGATGGTCATGTTGTTCAGATCGAAGGGTATGTCTGTTTTTTTAACTTCCGGTAATTTTAACTTGAATATGTCATCTCTGTACATGGTGATGTCGAGGATACCGAGGGGGAGTTCAATCTCTTCAACGGCTTTTATCTTGTCGTTAATCCTTTTTGCTAAATAGATCCCCCGTGTTCTGATGCCTATAAGACACAGGTCTTTGTAACCTTTATTTTTTTCGAGGATTTCGTGGGTAATTCTTGTTATTGTTCTGTCAACGGCCTTTTTATCGAGGAGGGATACCGTTTTTTTCCCCATCAATCATCCATATAGATGGCTTTCCCTGGACACTGTTCTACGCAGGATGTGCATTCAATACAATCTTCAGGGGTCAGCACTATAATTTCACCATTTTCCCGGGAGAAAACATCATATGGACAGATGTCAACGCATTCCCCACACCTGTCACAACTATGTTCCTCAATGTACGGCCTCACATATATGCTTCTTTATACTACTATAATGGGTTTAGAAAAAAAAATCAATGAAAAGGAATCTTCCCTTTCAGTTTTGCCTGGAGTAGTTCCCCGAAACTGCCGAGACCAGAGGCCGATTTTTCTTCATTCTTCACCTGTTCTTTATATTTGGTGAAATCTGCATGAGCCGATTTTTCTCCTACGAGATTTTTGCTCAGGGAAATTTTCCCGCTCCCGGGGTCGACCTTTGTAACAATCACTGTCATGGTGGTCCCTGCCGGGAACATGCGGCTGTGGTTTGTCCCCTTAGGGGTCCCCATTTCAGCATTCGGGACAAGTCCTGAAAGACCGTTATTCAATTTGAGAAAAATCCCGTAGGGCATAACATTATCAACAATGCCTTCGAGTATATCCCCTTCCGAAGGGAGCTCGATCTTTTCGGGATTTACATTCTGTTCCTTTGAGAGGGATATTCTTTTATTGGCCGCGTCTACGCCTGTTACATATGCCTCAATCCACTGCCCGTCCTCGACTACTTCCTTGGGGTGCTTGATTCTTCGGCCTGCCCCGAGTTTTGAGATGTGAATAAGGCCATCTATACCTGGCTCAAGATTGACAAAGACGCCGAACGGGGTCATACGCACCACAACACCCTTAACAGGGCTATCAACGATGTACTTTTCCGCTGCCATTGTCCAGGGATCGGGCTGCATTGCCTTCAAGCTCAGGGTGAGGCGGTCCTTTACCCAGTCTAAGGAGATAATCTTTACCGTTACTTCCTGGCCTGGTGAGAGGACATCTTCCGGTTTCTTGGTCCTGTCCCATTCTAATTCACTGAGGGGGATGAACCCGTCCATGCTGCCAATATCGACAAAAATTCCAAAGTCATGGATGGATTTTACTTTTCCTTTAACCTCCATACCTGTCTTTAATGCTTCTTTTAATTTTTCCTTTTGCAGCGCCTGTTCTTCTTCAAGCAAAACCCTTCTCGATACGATGATATTCCGACCGTCATCTTCAAATTCCAGTATCTTGAAAGGAAAAATTTCTCCTATATATGTAGAGGTCTCACGGTTTCCCCTCACGTCTATCTGCGAGAAGGGGCAGAAGCATCGTGCCTTTCCCATACTGACATCGTATCCGCCCTTTAATTCAGCCTTAACCTTCCCGCTCACAGGCAAACCGGCCTCAAAGGCGTTTCTCAAATCGGAAAGATGAACCGCGGATAGCCCGCGGGTGAGGGTGGTGAACCGTTTCAGGCCATTCTGGAAAGAGGCGAAGAATACCTCAATTTCGTCTCCTGCTTTAACCCGGCACTCCCCTGCTTCGTCAAGGAATTCTTTAAGTTCCACTACGCCCTCTGTTTTTCCTCCAAGGTCGATGTAGATGAGATCTCCTGATATGCCGACCACGATGGATTTGACTTTTTGGCCCGGTTCAAGTCTGTCTGGCAGTTTTGAGCTTTCTTTGAAGAGGGTCTCAAAATTCTCTTCAGTCTCATTGTTGCTGTTTAAGTTATTTTCATATACATTCTGTTTATCCATATTGCCCTCTGCCATTCTTGATTTTCCTTGATTTTCTATGTATTTTGTATTCGGGATTTATTGTATATTTTGTATATATTGGTAATCACGCCGGTTCTCTTCTCTGATAATTATCTCAGAGATGAACAGGAGACTTTTCCACTTGGCAGAACATACTACCAAAGCTCCCACAAACTGTCAAGAAATTTAAAGCATCTGCAGGGTGTTACTTATGTTGACTTTAAACCTGTTTTGTTATAGATTGTATTTAATTTCACAAATATATTGTCCTGGTTTTTGATGAACGATTACACTGGATTGAACATAGCGTTTATGTGAAATGTTTTTATTCCGTACTTACCTTTTTAGTGTTTTATAAGCCGGGGATGAAAATCTATTATACTCTTCCGTCTTCCAGCATGAACGAAAAAATGGACAATCCTGACATATGTCGGTTTTATGGCCTTGGATCAGGTATTGCTTTCCTGACATATCTGTGACATTGTATTCCATCATTTCGGTAAGACATGGAGGGGTTTTTGATTTGCAGCCATGCCTGTTGTCGCAATTTATGCAATATCTTGTTTTTGTTTCGATAAGAACTTCCTTTTATGGTGGTCTGAGTTTATAAAAATGGGTTTTTAGCTGTCAATAGAAAAGTCATGCACCTCCATCAGGTTTTTTGTAATGTGTCGCCTGCATGGATTATCTGAAGCAGTTATTTTTCTTTGACAGAAAGGACATGCAGGCGTAAAATCTTAAAAAGGATGCCGTTTGATCAATATATACGTTGATGCCGATGCCAGCCCGGTGAAAAATGAAGTGCTTCGAGTGGCCAAACGTTATGGGCTTAAAGTCTACCTTGTCTCCAATTCTGCGATGAGGATTCCACAAGACAAATTGGTTGAAATGATAGTTGTAGGCGGCCATTTGGACGCTGCAGATGATTGGATTGTAGATCACATTGCTGATAACGACATCGCAGTGTCAGCCGATATTCCCCTTGCGTCGCGGTGCCTGAAAAAGGGCGCCAGGGTGCTGGATCCCAAAGGGCGTATCTTTACCGAAGAATCTATCGGCAGTGCCCTTGCGAATAGAGACTTAATGACCTATCTCCGCGACATGGGAAACATGACTGGCGGGGCAGCTCCCTACGACAAGCAGGATCGCTCCCGTTTCCTGCAACGTCTCGATGACCTGATACAGGCCGTTCTTAGAGGAAAGCGATAACAGCCTGAGCTACTCCATCGCACACTCATGTCTGCCACTGTATATTACCCCGCTGCTACCGTCGATGCTTATAAAATCCCCGCCTCTGATGATGCTATCAGTAGAACATAGAATCATTGCTAAATCCTGCCAGTCCTGAGATAAATGTCTTGTATCCCCTGTACACATTTGTATAAAGTGAGGGTGATAATGGAAAACAATTAAGAGAACAAGCGGCTCCAGCGTTGCGCCAGCTCTCAACTCTACCCGTGATCCCTACTATTTTAAAGAAAATCGGTTTTTCATTAATAAATATTTAGTGTAATCATCCCATAGACACGGATTAGTGAGTGTCACTTTGTTTATTTGAGCGCCGTATTTCCTGAATTCCTTCTTTTTTGTATTTTTAAAATAG
>JAPLKA010000100.1 GCA_026388315.1 Pseudomonadota bacterium
CCTTGCCTATGCGATATCAGTGCACAAATCGCAGGGCAGTGAATACCCTGTTGTCATCATCCCTGTGCTAACCCAGCATTATATGCTTTTGCAGCGGAACCTTATCTATACGGGCATCACGCGGGGCAAGAAGCTCGTTATTCTCATCGGTACCAAAAAAGCCCTTTCAATCGCGATCAATAACAACAAACCACAGAAAAGATATACCATGCTCAGGGAAAGACTGATGAACAAGTGCAGTGATGAGTTATGAGTTGATAGGCGATCTATATTGTTTTATTCCAATATGCGATCAAGATGATCCTTATATAGAAGGGGAAACTGTTTATTGCAGCGAACATCGAGGACGGGTTGGGTACCCTGCTGATGAGATGAAGTGTGCCTGCGGCCAGGCCGCGGTTAGGCCAATCTGATTTGTCCGAAGCCCAGTGGCAAGTTAGAAGATTGAACGGAATCGAATCACTGCAAGGGTAATCCGCCCGGAGTGGAAGCTGAAGAAATGGTTTCCCATTAAAATCAATTTAATAGCATATTGGAATTAGTATGCCCTGAAGCCCGGCGTGCTGCTGAATTCTGAAACCAAATTTTCCAGTTTATCCCAGCGATGATAGGCCGCATCCAGCTCCTTTTCAAGGGCTTCCAACCGATCATTGATTGTCCTTAATTTAGCCGCATCGTAGCTTGCATAAAATTCAGAGGAATTCAGGGTTGCCATGAGGCGCTGTTTTTCTGCCTCCAGAGCTTCTATTGTCTGCGGCAGTGCTTCCAACTCGCGAGTCTCTTTAAAGGATAATTTTTGTTTCTCCTTCGGGCGTTCCCCCCTCTTTTCCTTTTGTTCCTTTGGCGCAGTTGACTTCGGGGGCTCAACCGGTACCTTCCGCTGTCTGAGCCAGTCGTCATAGCCGCCCACATATTCCTGTAACAGTCCCTCACCCTCAAAGACAATCGTCGAGGTCACCACATTATTGAGAAACTCACGGTCATGACTGACCATCAGGATCGTCCCGCTGTATTCAAGCAACCGGTCTTCAAGCAGTTCCAGCGTTTCGGCATCAAGGTCGTTGGTGGGCTCATCCAGGACAAGAACATTGGATGGGATGATAAAGAGTTTCGCCAAAAGCAGGCGATTGCGTTCACCACCAGAGAGAGAACTCACAGGCGACATTATCCGCTCAGGCGAAAAGAGAAAGCCCTGAAGGTAACCTACAACATGCCGCGAGGCGCCGCCCACTATGATCGTGTCGTTGCCTCCGCCAATATTTTCCCTGAGGGTCTTATTTTCGTCGAGCTGTGCACGGAGCTGATCAAAGTAGGCAATCCCGATCCCGGTACCCAGACGGACCCTTCCCTGCTGGGGCTTGAGATCACCGAGGAGTATCCTGAGAAGGGTGGTCTTGCCGGAACCGTTAGGTCCGATGATGCCCACCTTGTCGCCGCGGATGATAGTGGTGGAGAAGGCTTCAACAATCTTCTTATCGCCCCAGGCAAAACAGACTTTTTCGGCATCCACAACCATCCGGCCGCTCCGCTCTGCCTCCTGAATCACAAGTCGTGAAACGCCCGTCTGTTCTTGCCTGCGTGCCCGCTCCTGACGCATCTGCATCAGTGCCCGAACCCTGCCCTCGTTGCGGGTACGACGGGCCTTGACCCCTTGTCTGATCCAGCTCTCCTCCATGGCCAATTTCTTGTCAAAATCATGCCGCTGTTTCTCTTCATTTTCCAGCAGGGACTGCCGGCGTTCGAGATAAGTCCTGTAATCGCAGGCGAAGGATACAAGGCGGCCCCGGTCGATTTCAACGATACGTGTCGCCAATCGCTGGAGGAACGCCCGGTCATGGGTGACGAACATGAACGTCTTTTCGTACTTCAGCAGGAAATCCTCAAGCCAGAGGATGGTGCTGACATCAAGATGATTGGTGGGCTCATCCAGCAGCAGGAGGTCCGGATCATTCGCCAGTGCCCTGGCCAGAAAGACCCGGCGTTTCAAGCCCGCAGATAAGAAGCCGAACCCGGCATTCTCGTCCAGTTCAGTCCTTGCGATCACGGTTTCTACTCGCTGGCGAAAATGCCAGGCACCGGATGTCTCTATCTGGTGCTGAACCTGTTCGAGTTTTCTAAGGAGGCCGCCATCGCTGCTCCGGCCTATTTGAAGGGTCAGCTCGTGGTATTTTCTGAGCAGCTCCGCATGTTCCTTACCACCGGAAGCCACAATGTCATAAACAGTTCCCGTCAGATCGTCGGGTACATCCTGTGGTAGCATGGCGATTCTCACGTTGCCGCTATGAACAATCCTACCTGCATCCGGGGTGATTTCGCCTGTCAGCAGTTTCATAAGGGTCGATTTGCCGGAACCGTTCCGTCCCAGCAGGCCGATTCTTTCTCCTGCCTCGATCTGAAGCGTAACGCAATCCAGCAGGCGCGGTTCGCCGAAGCTTAGCGAAACATCATTGATCCATATCAGTCCCATATCATCTCATACCAATTCGCCTTCATTCATATAACTTTGTTGCCTTCGTCGTCATCTCCTCGACGTACTAAAATGTACGCCTCCGTCGCCTCCTCCTCGTCGCCTCGTTCTATCTTTGAATCCGAATTGGTATCATGTGTCATAGTATAGCTGACAAAGCCCGGAATTGCCACTCCCGGACTTTGTCAGCTATACAAGTCATGGGGTTTGGACGCCTGAGTGTTCATGGGTGCATTACGCGATATGACGACATTTTTGTCGAATAGCACAATGTGATTCGACGATTCTGCATCAAAACAGGTGTTCCCGTAAAGAAGGTTTGCTGAATTAATCAACTATTACGATTAGATACATATAATTAGCGTTATGGCACGGGTATTGCTCTTATATTTACATGAACAGAGAGAACAATAAGATGAGTCTTGGAGGTGTAAGATGAAGAAAATCATCGTAATGGTTCTGGTTTTGATGATGGGAAGTATGATTGTGAACCCCTCAGTGGGTTATAGCAATTCTTTTGATCGTGACCGCGGCTACCGCTACGCCCGGCAACCGGTACGCCCCTATAATAATGTCCGTTATGCAAGATCCCATGATAATAACAATGGCCTGCTTATCGCAGGGGCAGCCCTGGGCGCCGTTGTACTCGGTGCCGTTATCGTCAGCGCCATGTCGCAGCCGAGATATGCGACGACTCAACAGGTCGTGTACAGTGCTCCTCCTTCCGGATCGATTGCCTATGCACAGCCGTCGGGATATGGAATGGATACACCTCCCGGTCAATGGGTCACAGTACAGGGACAATGGGTAAACGGCCAGTGGGTTCCGGCCCACAATGCATGGGTGCCCGTTAATCCTTAACGTTAATGGCGGGTTTTTCCGGCCTGTGCCCAGTTTTCATCAGTGAATAGTCGTTAGTGAATAGTGAACAGTGGAAATCCGTGAAGCGTTAAAAAACAAGATACGGGGAACGAGATACGGTGTTATAGTGAATGGTGAATGAAATCCGATATCCGCAATCCGTAAGGTTTAATCCTGCCGAAGGCGGGACAATCGCTACCAAATGTGTCATTGCAAGCCCCCTTTTGCTTTTCCAAGAGGAACGTCAAACAATTTACTCCTTTGCGACGGCGGGTTGGGTGAGACGAAGTCCCGTTTTCATCAATACAATACCATATGCTGTTTTCAAGAATGGTAGAATAAATCAGGCAAATCTCCTGCCCGTTTAAAGGAAGGCCGGCACATGACTTGCCGCCAGGCATGACCCTGACCACCCTGCAGGTTATCCGCCGAACAGGCTTTTTAAGTTAAGCAGAAGCGCTATGTTACCCTCCACCCTGTACTTCCCGGACATAAAGGCGCTCTGCCCATCCATCTCTCCCCTTGATATGGCAAGCCACACATCTGCCGGTGACTTAATGACCACATCAGGTCTTTCATGGGGACCTTCCAGGAAGGTGCACTTCCCGTCAGCTATCCTAAGGTGCGCGGTAAATTCTTCAGACCCCGTAATATCAAACTGGTACACCGCGCTAAGATCTTTACCTGCCTGGCCCTTGAATCCCATGGGCATCATCCTCAGAAGCTCAAGGCAGCTTTTTGCAGATGCCGGACCGGCGACGTGGCCAGGGGAGACTTCGTCAGGCGCCTCTCTCTCTTTATCTTTATCAACTTCTTCCGTGATGATATTTTTGAGCCATTCCTTTCTCAATGCCGGATCGAATGGCGGTACAGTAAAACTTTGTCCTGCATAGGCTTCGAAGCCGTCAAGCAAACCCGCCTCCTGCCAGTGCTGATAATCACCGCGCATAAAGTCTTTTTCTCTCGTTACAAGGTCTCTCATGAAAAGATAGAAAGAGAGCTCTTCTCCGGTAGCCGGGTATTGCCTCTGTTCTTTTATGGCCCTTGCAAGGTCACGACCAAGGTCCGCTGCCCTTGCCTCCACCAGTTCTTTCCCGAGGAATCCGCCAGGACTTGTTGCAATGGCCACAATCGCCCCTGCTGAAAATGCACCATAGACCCTGAGAACCCCTTCCAAATATTTGGCCGTTGTACTGTCGCCAAGCCCGGCAGACACGGTAATCGCCAACCCCGGCTTGTAGCTTTTCCGTGGCTTATGACCGAGACTCAGGGAACGGTCAAAAAAGGTCTTCATCTGTGCGGTGACATGCTTGAAGTAGACCGGTGAAGCCAGGATGATCCCCTGCGCCGTTAACAATTTGTCAACTATCTCAGCATGATCATCCTGGCGCCAGCACCTCGTTTTTTCCAGGCAGACACCGCAGCCGATACAATACTCGATTCTTTTACCGGACAGAAAAACCTCTTCCACTGCGATGCCTTCCTGAGACAGGACCGATGCGATCATCTGGATCATCTGGCTTGTATTGCCTATAGCCCCATGGGGTGAACCATTAATGGCCACTACTTTTAAAGAATCTGTCATATGTTCCTCCTTCCTTGTCGTTTCTTCTGCCCCTATATACGGGGCAGGTTTTTTGATGTTCTCCTTCCCGATCTCATGGACCGGTTCGATGCCCATTTTACGCTGATAATACAGAGGGTATCTCCTGTTGAGCGGGAGGCCTATCCCCAGCATTATCAGTGCCGGCAGCATCACCTGAAAGACAAGACCGGCAAGCAGGCTTGCAGGCATCGAAAACAGCCACGGGACAACCGTAATAAAGGCAGATAAAGCGAATATCCCTGCCCATGCCCAGGTCATATTACGGTTAATAGTTTTGAAGATGTTCGTCTGCCAGACCGCCTGCGGCGTTGACTTCTTTGCAAAATGTTCAGTAAAGTACCGCCTCATAAACAGGGCCGGAAAGGCTGTCAGAATAAAGAGAATGGTATAAAGAAGGCCTGTGGGAAAGGCAGCCGCAATATCGGCCAGGTTTTGTGGAAAAACCCAGAAGACAACTGCATTGACAGTAAAATATACAAAGAATCCTTTGTCGATGGCTGAGAGGCCGTTTTTCTTTCTTCGCAGAAACAGAATAAGGGCCATAAAAATGAGTCCCGAAAGGCTTAAGGGGCGCACAAACGAGAGACGGAAACCTGTCATGTTTCCTGCCGTGATATAGACCGTAAGGATAATGGCCGGGAAAATTTCCAAAAGTTTCTTCATGAGAGCAATACCTCATCCTTTAAATGGCTGGCCAAGGCGACACGCTGCTGGAAGAACCGTTCAAAAACATAGTTGCGGATCATTCTTGCCGCCTGGACCAGATGCCCGGTTAATTCAGCATCCTGAGTCTCGGGCAGATTTCCTGTCAGCCGCTGCCTGAGCCGCATCTCTTTATCGACAACCCCTTTTGCCGTTTCAGCATAAAAAGCAAGATCGGACGCCTTGATTCCGAGGGCAAAACCCCGGGCATACAATGTGCCGACAGCCACATCCTGCTCGTTAAAAATACCCTTCTCAACAGGCAGGATAAGGCCGTTGTGCATAAGGTCTTTTACCTGCTCACGGTTCAGGCCTGTAGACGTGCAAAATGCGGCCTCATCAAGAGAAGCGCTACTACCGCTCCCGAAAATAATCTCATTCAATTCGATGAGGCGATTGACATCCTTTCCCTGATCCCGGGAAGCAAGAATCGTTTTAATCTTGCTCAAAGGAAATGAGTATCTGTTCTGTAAATCCTTGATGAATCTGATACGTTCAATGCATACCGGATCATAATAGGCCATGTTCCGGCCCTTTCTTATCGGCTCGGGAAGCAATTCCCGGGCAACATAATGAAGGATGGCAGACTTAGGGAGACCCGTAGCCTCTGCAAGTTCTCTCATGCGAAGGCCCGGGATAGATCGGTCCCCTTTCGTGTATTTTTTCTTACCCTCTACGGTTGTGATTATCTGTTCTGTATTCTTTTCTCTCAACGTTTCCTTCCTCCGCACGCTATTCTACCGTTATACTGATCGTCATACTCATCTTATCCAGGATGAACCTTGCCTTCTCAAAGTCAGGGGGACCGAAAGTGGCCCTTGCGTTATTTGAAAATCCGTATTTTTCTTTAGGAACACCGAACATGTTTGTTTCCAGCTTGCCACTGTCGTTTTCATCATGAAAGACCTTTACTGCATAAACACCGAAGGGAAGATCGCCGATTACCCATTCTGCTTTTTTGTTTTTTATCGGAGCAGCGGTTAACTGCACGGCCTTACCGGTCTTCTTGTTTTTGAAGTCCTCATTTGAGCTGTAAAGGCCGATCCTTGCGGTGCCCCTGTCGTTACTGAATCCGCCAACCCGAATCGTAAGCATACCGGTCCCGGGCTGTTCCTTCGGGACATCCTGAGCGATTACCAGTCCTGCAAACACCACAGAAATTAAAGTGAACCATACCATTATAATTGTCTTCATATAAAACCCCTTATATATTTTTTACACCCTCTTACGCATGGGTTTCCGGACACGACATGCATTGTGCTGCCATTATAATAAATAATGTATTAAGCGTCAAGTGTTACTTTACACAATATAATATTTTTCAGCTTGATTTTTTGCCATTTTTAAAAAGTAGGAAACTGCTTGATGTTCCTCTGTCGAGATCGTCGGGGTCGGACCAAGCTAAGTTTTATAAGCAGTGTTGAGTTGTCCCTCATCAATCGGGATTAAACCGCATGAGTGTTAAGTTTTGAGTTGAAAAAACCCGATAATATTCACTTGGGTCGGCGGGGCAAAAAGGTATTTCCCTGAAACTGATCTGGCACGATACAGGCAGAAGTTATAACCGAAGGCCCGAAGGCCTATCCAAGGAGATTGCAGCAACATTTGCTGCAATTGTTGAAATCCATGAAAAGTGAATACGGACGCTGTCTCGCACGTTATTGCTCTCAAAACTTCCTAAAAGTGGGACAGAGACATCTTGTATTGCTCCCGCCCCCCCGACATATCGATTCTTTCTTGGCAATCCCTTGCGGCCGGTTGTTAGCCTACATCTTGGGAGCAGGGAGCAAAATAGTTTTTCGGCGTATAAACAGCTTGAGCGACAGGCCGTGGAGATGTGACACTGAATAAGTAACTTGAAAAGTGATAGCCGGTAATGCAATACTTTATGGAAATATAATGAAGTGGTAATGTCAAAAAAGACATGAAAAACTTTTTTTATTTAGCCGCAGACGGACGCAGACAAAAGCTGGACAGTATTTTATATCGGCTGCCGACTTGGCACCCGATATACCCCATGCCCTTCGGGCAGAGTGAAAATTTAACATATTCGCCCGTTAGGGCTGAATATTTGATAGGCGGCAATGTCGCCGGCTATCAAAAAGATTATTCATCAGTATTTGTCCGCTCTCGTCCGCATTTGTCGAGCGCAAGCGGGCGGCAAAAGAATTATAGAGGTTTTGATAAAATAAGGAAGGCATGAAGGAGGCTTTAAAATGATACCGGCAATAACATTGAAGAAGGGGAGATTGTCCCATGTGTTGCGGAAGAATCTCCATAACTATTATAACGGTGCAGGCATAGATTCTAACTATGCAACAATGAAATGGCATAGGCGGAAAGACAATTCTGGTATAGTCATATTCATAGCTAAAAAGGACAATACTGTTGTGGGCTGGATTATTTACAATCCCCGAAAGAGTACGGTGGAAGAGATTCTCATTAAGAAAGAATGGAGAGAAAAAGACATTGAGCACGAAATGGCCGATGCGTTGGTCGCAAAAGAGAACCTTGTTTCGGCAGAGATTCATAAAGACGACAAGGAGAAATACCAGTGGATGATTGAATACGGATTCCGGCCTACACGTTCATTTATGGCGGAAGGATTTCCTGTGGTCAGGATGGATTTGAGCACTTCGGTGCTGCTTCAAAAGCTTCACGGAATGAAGCCGGCCAAAGCCTACCGGAAAATGGAGAAAGTGACCATTGAAAAAATTCCTGAAACTCAGGCTTACGAAGAGATAAAAGAAGGGGTTAAACATCTCATCGATACACTCGGTGGACTCAAAAAATTTGTCAAAACAGGCCAGACGGTTGTTATTAAGCCCAATATTGTAAGCGATCACGGGTTAAAGGACGGTGCCTATAAAGGGGGTATTGTCACGGATATCAGAGTTATCAGGGCGCTGGTGGAGCTCCTTTTGCCTGTAGCGGGGAAAATAATTATCGGAGAAGGGTCTTCAATTAACCGCAGCGAGACTGCAAAAATGTTTCAGCATTACGGGTATGACAGTCTTGTTGATCTTGACCCTGTAAAAGTGAGCCTTGTTGACCTGAATACGGATAAGCAGGTTGAGAAGCCTGTCCCTGGGGGCAAGAGGATGCTTTCGCGAAAAATCCCCTTAACCATCGAAGAGGCGGATGTGATTATCAGCGTCCCCGTTCTCAAGATTCATTTTGCCGCTGTGGCATCCTTGAGCATCAAGCACCTCCAGGGGGCAATCCCTCCCCTTGAAAAGTACATGACACACTTCTTTGGCCTTTGGCAGAATCTTGTGAATATCCACCATCTTATAAAACCAAAACTCATTATCATCGATGGACTCACCGGCCAGGAGGATTTTGGACCTATTTCGGGTACCCCGAAGAAGATGGATCTTCTGATCGGGGGAACGAATCCTGTGGCAATAGATGCTGTTGCCATGCGGGTGATGGGCATTGACCCTGCCACATCCCCACCGGTTTTCCTTGCCTATATGCAGGGAATGGGGCCAATTGAGAGCGATAAGATCAATATTATCGGTCCTTCCATCAATGAGGTGACAAGCCCCTTTAAACAGCCGGAGATTAACGTAAAAAGCGGCAGGGATATTACCATTCACGTTGGTTCTGCCTGTTCCGGATGCACGGGATATCTTCACTTTGTTTTGAATAAATTAAGGAAATCTGACCCGAAGGATGAAAGCAGGATGCTGATTGACCGGCCATTTGACCGTAAAGTAAACATATTCCCCGGCCCTGTGAATCAGTACCCAATTAATCCGGACGAGACGAATATCTTTATGGGCATCTGTCAGCAGCATAACGCAGAAATGGGTACCCACCTGCCGGGGTGTCCTCCCCACGCAGAGGCGATTGTAAACGGGATATTCGGTTTATTTCCCGACATAGAAAGGCCTCAGTATGCAGACAAGAGTGAAGAGGCGAAATTGGGCGAGATGCTCCAGGAAATCCTGGCGATGACATAATTTCAAGCTTAATATCATCCCTCTTTGCGAAAACTGTCCCACTCACCTCTCTCTTTAAGGACTTCCCGGTAAACCTCAAGCGCTTTGTTGACTAAAGGCATACCGCCATAGGGGGCCAATTGGAAAAACACCTCTGCCAGTTTTTTTGGGTCGCACCCCACATTGAGCGCTGCATTCACATGAAGCCTCAATTCATCCGCTGCACCGAGTGCGGCGAGCATGGCGCAGGCTGCCATCTGACGTTCCGGAAGCGTTAAAACAGTGCGGGAATACAGGTTGCCAGTAATGAACATGGAAAGGTCATTGGCAAGATCTCTGTCGAATTCCTTCCACATAAGGTAAGGGGGGTCCATCTTGATGCCCTTTCCAAAAAGTTTCTTTGCAGTCTCCTGTGTTCTTTTTTTTATTTCATCATCCATAGCGTATATCCTCCTCTTTTGAAATGGTAAAATCTTTTAACACGCATATTTTATAGACGTCAATAACAACTGTGTGTGAAATGAATAATAACCGGAAGTCTTGTTTTCTGTTTACAATGCATCTCATTTCTTCGTACAATTAGAAACAGGAGCCGAAAGGGACGTATGTTGAATTTCTGTGATTTAATGTGCAAATATGCTGAGCATCCAAAAGAGACAGCAGTGGACGGGGCAGGGAGTTGCAGGACATTCGTGGCGTTATACTGTAACCTCAAAAAATCCCTTGTTCACAAAAATATGTCCTGTAAAGAGAAGGCATTACGTAAAGAAGAAAAGAAATGATGGAATAAAGGAAAATTACAATGACCATAACAAATTACAAACAAAAATCCCGCTTTGTGTATTGTTATTTGGTCATTGGTTATTTAAAATCTCAGGAGGAACAATGAAAAGAGTGTTAATCTATTTAGTATTTATTGCTGTAATGGTGAGCATGACCGGTTGCGGCTATAACATGATGCAGAGAAACGAGGAGGCTGTAAAAGCAGCATGGGGGGATGTAGAGGCTTCTTATCAGAGAAGGAATGACCTCATACCGAATCTCGTAGAGACAGTGAAGGCCTATGCGAAACATGAAAAAGAAACGTTTGAAGCCGTCACGCAGGCACGGTCAAAGGTTGGAACTATTCAGGTATCAAAGGATATGATTGGTGACCCCAAGGCAATGGCCCAGTTTCAACAGGCTCAGGCATCAATGGGCGGGGCGCTCTCAAGACTTTTGCTTGTGGCAGAACGGTATCCTGACCTCAAAGCGAACCAGAATTTCAGAGACCTTCAGAATCAGCTTGAGGGTACAGAAAACAGGATAAACGTAGCCCGGACAAGGTATAACAAGTCAGTGCAGGAATTCAATACTTCCCTGCGTATATTCCCCAATAGCCTTACTAACAGCCTGTTACTTCATCTGACACCGAAAGAACCTTTTAAGGCCGACCCGGGAGCAGAAAAAGCACCGCAGGTGAAGTTTTAATAATGTGAAAGGTAAAAGGGGAAAGAAAGGCTGGCAAGCGGGCAAGCTGGAGGGTTGGAGGTTTAGAGGGTTAGCCAAACTTCCGATCATCTAATCATCCGACCCCTTGAACCCTTTTAAAGAGGTAAAACATTAATTGTAAAATGAAAAATAAACTGTTTTTTTTGTTCTTGTTTTTTTTATTCACTATTCACTATTCACTATTCACTCTTAATTGTGACGCTCTTGATGTTCCCCCTCTTAAGGGTTATGTAAACGACAACGCCAATATGATGTCCGCTTCAGCGAAGGCAAAAATTGAGTCAGAGTTGATGGCCTTCGAAAAGTCTGATTCAACACAGATCGTTATCCTTACCATCCCTTCGCTTCAGGGCGAATCCTTGGAGGACTACTCCATAAAAGTAGTTGAATCGTGGAAGGTTGGCCAGAAAGGAAAGGACAATGGGGTCCTGTTCCTCGTGGCAAACCAGGAAAAGAAGATGCGGATTGAAGTGGGGCGTGGCCTCGAAGGTAAACTTACCGATTTAACGGCCGGGCGGATCGTCGATCTTGTGATAAAACCAAAGTTTAAAAGAGGTGAATTTGATGCAGGTTTTATCGCAGGCATCCACGCCCTCATTGATGCTACACGGGGGGAATTCAAGGCTGAGCCGAAACGTACTTCACGGGGAAGGGGGAGTTTTTTTCCGGTAATGACCCTTTTGATTTTCGGGGGGATAGCGTTACTGTCAATCGGAAAGGCTTCTCGTGTTTTAGGCGGAGCGGCAGGGGCGTTAGGTTTGCCTGCTGTTGCATATTTTATTATAGGACCCGTTATCGTTACCCTTATCCTTGTTGCCGTTGCCGGTTTGCTTATGGGAATTTTTCTGCCCATGTTGTTCTCCGGGCGAGGGTCCGGTGATGGTGGCGGTTTCTGGTTTGGCGGAGGCGGTTGGGGTTCCGGTGGCGGAGGCGGAGATTCCGGTGGCGGTTTCTTCGATGGAGGCGGTGGCGGTGATTTTGGAGGCGGAGGCTCTTCAGGGGACTGGTAATGAAATATCATACAAAGTCAGAAAAGTTTTTCACCAAAGAAGAAAGAGAGAAAATTAAAAAAGCAACTGTGGACGCAGAATTGCATACAACGGGCGAGATAGCCGTTGTGATGGTCAATCATAGCAGTCAGTATATCGAGGCGGAGGTCATAGGCGGCATTTTTCTCGGCAGCCTTATTTCCCTCGTGCTTACTGTTGTGTTTTTCCATTCATCCATATGGGTTTATATCCCGCTATCTTTCGTTTTATACTTTCCCTCTCATGTGCTATTCAGGAAAGCACCTGTCCTTAAAGTGGCATTCGTGGGAAAAAGGAAGATGGAGAGGGCGGTGAAAGAGCGGGCAATCAGGGCTTTCTATGAAAAAGGTTTGTACAGGACGAAAGACCACACAGGGGTAATCTTTTTTCTCTCCCTCCTTGAAAGAAAGGTTTGGGTGCTTGCCGACAAAGGTATCCACAAAAAGATCACGCAACCTACATTAAACAGGTTTGCCCGCACGGTCTCAAAAGGTGTGCGTGAAGGACGTGCTTGTGATGCACTCTGCGAGGCGATTCAGGAAATAGGTGGACTTCTTGCGAAATATTACCCCGGCACTGCAGGGGATATCGATGAACTCACCGATGAAGTCATATACGATTCAGGTGATTAGGGTTTTGTTTAAATCTTCATTTCCAGGTTGATCATATCGCCCTTATTGAATCCCATTCTGTCAAAGAACTGAAGCAGGTCCCAATCCTTCCAGTCGACAAAGACATATATCGTATCAACCCCAACCTTTTTAAACATTGAAAACATTTCTTTAAACAGAAGTCGTGCAATACCCTTTTTCTGATACTCCTTAATAACGCCGAGTGTATCTATCCACGCCACATTTTCAGGTATGCCATATTCCCAGCCACTTGCAGTGCCCAGAATAAACCCGATGACCTTTCCGTTCACCTCTGCGGCCAAAGACGGTACCCCGGAAGTCTCGGTATGTTCGAGTCTGTTTTCCCAGTATTCCCTCCTTTTTTTACCAAGCAGAACATAATCGATTTCTGCGACCGCATCGAGGTCTTTCATTGTTAATATCCTTAATTTTACCGGTTCCATGAGATCCATATCCCCCGCCTCCGTTTTTGTTTTAGTATATTTTTCTTATTTCAAGTATAGCAGAGGGAAATGTCTTGTCAAGGCGTTGGGAATTTTTTCTTAATATTTTTTGTATACAAATTGTGAGGAGGGTTTATCTTCTCAGCTTCTTATATGTGTTTATTAATGCATTTGTGGATGAATCATGTGATGCTGCTTGTGTATCATCAGCCATCCCGGAGAGTATCTTTTTTGCGAGTTGCTTCCCCAACTCAACACCCCACTGGTCAAAGCTGAAGATGTTCCATATTACACCCTGAACAAAAATTTTATGTTCATACATGGCTATGAGACTTCCTAACGTTCTTGGCGTCACTTTTGTGAATAATAGTGTGTTGGAAGGCCTGTTGCCCTTGAATGTTCTGAAAGGGGCCATCCGTTTTATCTCTTCATCACTTGCTCCTGACTGCCTGAGTTCTTCATACACCTCTTTTTCCGGTTTTCCCTTCATGAGGGCTTCCGTCTGGGCAAAAAAATTTGAGAGCAGTATCATATGATGTTCACCAATAGGGTTATGACTTATGGCAGGGGCAAGGAAATCACATGGGATCAGTTTTGTGCCCTGGTGAATAAGCTGAAAAAAGGCATGCTGTCCGTTTGTCCCGGGTTCACCCCAGATGATAGGGCCTGTCTGACAGGTAACTTGATTCCCTGATCTGTCTACGGATTTACCGTTACTTTCCATATTTCCCTGCTGAAAATATGCCGGGAATCTTTCGAGGTACTGGTCATAAGGGAGGATCGCCTCGGTCCCGGCGCCAAAAAAATTATTATACCAGACACCGATCAGCGCCAGGATCACCGGTATATTTTTCTCAAATGGTGTTTCTCTGAAGTGTTTATCCATGGCGTGGGCGCCTTCAAGAAGCTCAACAAAGTGTTTGAAGCCTATGGTGCATGCGATAGACAACCCTATTGCCGACCAGAGTGAATACCTCCCGCCTACCCAGTCCCAGAACCTGAACATGTTTGCCGGATTTATGCCGAATTTTATTACCTCTTTTTCGTTTGTTGAAATGGCAACAAAATGATGCTTTATACATTCATCCTTTTTTGCCGAGTCGAGGAACCATTTTCGTGCAGTATGCGCATTCGTCATGGTTTCCTGGGTGGTAAATGTCTTTGAAGCTATCATAAAGAGTGTCGTTTCCGGTGATACCTTTTTCAGGGTTTCAGCGATATGTGTTCCGTCAATATTAGAAACAAAGTGCGCCTGTATGTTCTTTTTCCAGTAAGGCTTCAATGCTTCAGCAACCATGTGGGGCCCCATATCCGAGCCGCCGATGCCGATATTCACTATATCGGTGATGGTCTTGCCTGTATAGCCTTTCCACTGTCCTGAGATAACATTTTCTGAAAATTGTTCCATCTGGTTTAATACTGCATTGACTTCCGGCATAACATCCTGCGCATCTACATAAATAGGGGTATTTAAACGGTTTCGCAAGGCCACATGGAGGACCGCCCTCTCTTCCGTCTCGTTGATGATATCTCCTGTAAACATCTTTTCGATGGCATCGCTTACTTTGCACTCAACAGCAAGCTCCATGAGAAGGTTCACAGTTTCTTGATTGATGATATTTTTTGAGTAATCCACTGTTATATCTTCGAAACGAAGAGAAAATTTCTGAAATCTTTCCGGGTCATTTTTGAACATATCCACCATGTGTATCCTTTTCATCACATCATAGTGGGCCTCGAGCCCCTTCCATGCGGTTGTTAGGGTCGGATTTATTTTGTTAAGCATGATATGTTTTCCCCCTGAATGAATGATTTTTTTTCAAAAACAACTATACTGTGTGGCGCTGAAGAATAGGCAGGTATAGTAACCTGTAGCTGATATTCGGGTTTTACAATATCTTCAGGCGATGGCAGTGAGGTGTCCATTGCCCTGTACCATGTATACCCCTGAAACTGTGGCAAGGGCATTTCCATGGTATCATCTGACATGTTCAAAACGATGTGGAGGTCTTCTTCGCTATCTTCCGTTGCGCTGAGGGTAAAAGCGAGGATTCTCGCTTCCGGATCGTTCCAGGGAGGCTCATTGAGTGTTGCCCCATGCCAGACAATATCCGGCAGGCGATCGCCCCTCTTCCCCCCCCCGGTGAGAAACCTTTTTCGCATGAGTGATGGATGCCTTTTACGAAATGCTATCAGTTCCGACACAAAACGCATCATGTCCCGATTCTCTTCCACGAGGGCCCAATCAAACCAGCTCAGTTCGTTGTCCTGGCAATAACAGTTATTGTTACCCTGCTGTGTGCGCAAAACCTCATCTCCGGAAAGCATCATGGGAATTCCCTGACTGAGAAAAAGTATTGCCATAAAATTTTTTACCTGCTGTTTACGGAATGAAAGAATAGCAGGATTATTTATCTTTCCTTCAAAACCGCAGTTCCAGCTCAGATTATCGTTCATACCGTCCAGGTTATTTTCGCCGTTCGCATCATTATGTTTTTCATCATAGCTTACAAGGTCGTATAATGTGAACCCGTCATGACAGGTGATAAAATTGATGCTGTTGGTGGGTAAGCGACCTTCATGTTCATAGAAATCGCTGCTCCCTCCTATGCGGGTGGCAACTTCGCCGATAAGCCCTTTTTCTCCGCGAACAAAACGACGGATTACATCACGATATCTCCCGTTCCATTCCTTCCAGCGAAACCCCGGAAATTTGCCGACCTGATAGAGTCCGGCAGCATCCCATGCTTCTGCAATAATATATGCGCGGACCAATACATCTGACAATTCGATATTCCACGCTGCAGGTGCATGTTCGACAGGCATCCCGCCTTCGCCCCGTATGAGCACGCTGGCAAGGTCAAAACGAAAACCATCTACACGCATTTCCCGAACCCAGTATTCAAGGCAGTCGATGAGGAACCTGCACACAAGGGGGTGGTTGCAGTTCAATGTATTTCCGCAACAGGTATAATCACGGTAGATACTCCGATCATCAGGGTCGAGGTGGTACGCAACGTCGTTGCCAAGGCCTTTGAAATTGATAGTAGGTCCGTCGGCGCCACCTTCGGCTGTGTGATTAAAAACCACATCAAGGATTACGCCGATATCTGCACGGTGTAATGCCTTTACCATATCCCGGAACTCCCGGCGGTGAGTCCCATGTTCCGGGGTTATGCAATAACCCGGATGGGGTGAAAAAAAACTGTGTGTATTGTAGCCCCAGTAATTCTTTAATCCGAGGTTTGCAACATCCTCAGGAACAGCCTGCTCATCAAAGGCCATGACAGGCATAAGCTCAATGTGAGTGATGCCTAAGGCCTTGAGGTAGGGGATCTTTTCTGCAATACCGTTAAAAGTTCCCGGATATGTTGCATGTGATGAAGGGTGTTTGGTGAAACCCCCGACATGCATCTCATAGATGACCATTGTTTGAGAAGGATGATTGACCGGCTTATCTCCTTCCCAGTCATAGTCATCGTCAGGAGGAATCACACATCGCATTGAACACTCAGAGTTATCCCCTGGCTCGCTCGCACGTTTCCTGTTCCATAATGTGTGGGTTACAGCGCGTGCATAGGGATCGAGGAGAATCTTTTTTCCGTCAAAACGGAAACCGGTTGTGCGGGTATCGTCAGGTCCGTCAATACGCCACGCATAGTGGATACCGGCAGGCAGTTTTTCCACAAAGACATGCCAGAAGAAAAACGTTCGGTGAATATCCGGATCAAGCTGAATGACCTCGTAGGGCTCAGGGCTATCGGCATGCTCAAAAAGAAGCAGTTCTGCAGAAGTGGCATAGCCGGTAGCGATGGAAAAATTAACCCCGTCAGGGGTTACCGTAGCCCCATGAGGATACCACCAGCCTGGACGGATTGTATGTTTCATGGACACCTGCCTCAAGGCGTCATGATGTACTTGAATGGCGAAGAAAACTGCTGGGATATAAGTTCCTGGGAGATGGAGGAGATGAGCCATTTAAGGAGGGAAAAAGGCCGTTTGCCGTAAACAAGTACCGGTTTTCCTTTTATGTTCAGGGTATTTTTCATATCATCCACTGTATCGTAGAATGTGCCTATCTGGTCTATGAGTTTTAAGTCCTTTGCCTGCTGGCCCAGATAAATCCTTCCGTCGGACAATTTTTTTGCAGTATCCATCGGTATTTTTCTTTGAGTTGCCACGGTATTAATAAATTGTGTATGAATCGTATTGAGTATTTCCTGGAAGTATTTCCTTTCTTCCACCTTCATCTTTCTGAAAGGCGATCCCACGTCTTTAAAATCGCCTGCCTTCATGGTATTCGGTTGCAGGCCAACCTTCTTCATAAGGTCTTCAATAACCACCTGCTCCATAATTACACCGATGCTGCCGGTAATCGTAGAGGGCATCGCATAAATCTTTTCTCCTGCTGTGGCAATGTAATAACCACCGGAGGCACACACTGTACCCATTGAGATGTACACCTTCTTTTTCGCTCTTAGTTTTTTTACCTCTTCAAATATCTCCTGGCTGGGAGGAACTGACCCGCCAGGAGAGTTTATCCTGAGGATCACCCCTTTAATGGTCTCATCTTCTTTGAATCTTACGATGTCTTCCATAATATCCTTAGAATCTGCGATAACCCCTTCTATCTCAACGACACCGATCTTTTCCCCGAACGCCCTGCCTGAAACCCCTATCGCCAGGGATATAAAGAAACTGAGGATAATAATGATGAATATTACTAAAAATGCTGTTTTTATTTTTGAACGTGCCATGGTTCACTCCTTTTCTTCAACACTATCTTCCCGAATGGTTTCCTTTGAGAAATTGTTGCAACCTTTATCTTGGTCAGTTCGAGCATCCCGAGCACTGTTGCGATTTTTTCAGCGTGCTCTGTTTGTTCTTTTATATTCCACACAAAAAGGCCCGCTGAATCGAGTACGGTTTTCAGCATTGCCAATTTTTCTTCCAGTGTGGGTTTAATCTCCCTTATAACTATGAATTTCTCTTCTCTTGTTTTTATCAATTCAAAGAAGATATTACAGAGATGGAGTAAATCAAAATCTGTATCGCCGTCGATGGATTTTTGCTCCCTGCAAAAGGTATCCCTGTAGAGCAGAGGAAGACCATCGATCTTTTCTGCCATACTGCGTATTTTCTCATATTCTATAATTCTTTCAACAAGTTCTTCCCTCGGATCATATTCATTATCTGTCTCATGTGCGGGAAGAAGCATCTTTGACTTTATGTAAATGAGGAGCGATGCCATATCAATAAAATCTTCAGCAATTCTCAAATTCATTTTCTGAACAAAGTCCACATATTCAAGAAACCTTTCAGTGATGAGAGAAAGCGGTATGTCCCAGATGCTTACCTTGTTTTTCTTAATAAGTGTAATTAGGACGGAGAGAGGTCCTTCATAACACTCGATTTTAACTTCCAGCGAGGGAACCAGAAGACTCATTCCGGCCCCCTGTCCGTTTTTTCGCTTTTGTCAAAATCTCTATAATTATTTTGCCGCCCGCTTGCGCTCGACAAGAGCTGACAAGAGCAGACGAATACTGATGAGCAATCTTTTTGATAGCCGGCGACATTGCCGCCTATCAAATATTCAGCCCTAACGGGCGAATATATTAAATTTTCACTCTGCCCGAAGGGCATGGAGTATATCGGGTGCCAGGTCGGCAGCCGATATAAAATACCGTCCGGTTTTTGTCTGCGTCCGTCTGCGGCTAATAAAAAGTTTTTCATATGTTTTCTGACATTACCGTTTTTTCAGGGCTATGACTTTTCTCAATAATAATGCCATGTTTTGTAATGTAATCTTTAATAAAGCCTGCCTCATCATCTTTTGTTTTTAAGTTCAAATCTATTTTTGCCTCTTTCAAATGGTCCAGAATCTCTTTATATACGGGGCCCTCCTTAATATCCATATGCTTGAGATCGATCCCCGTGAGGAGGGGCTTACAGGAATCTTTATAGGTAATATAGTTCGATATGGATTTTTTTATCTCTTCCGATCTTGTTTTTGACATGATGAAAAGTTTTGCCTCTAAGGAAAGGGGTTCAAGCTGTTTGTAAATTTCGCTCTTTTTCATCATCTGCAGACCGATGGCAAATTTGAGCATTGTTTCTCCTATATGTTTTACATTTTCAACGAGCTGTTTTTTGAAAGTCTCCGTCGTTTCTGTTTTTCTGCAAAACTCAAGGACATCCTCTTCTTTCACGTGGTCTACGAGTCCCAGGATATAGAACTGGATACTGTCGCACGGTTTTCCGCTATAGAGCAATTCATACCATTTCAGCACATTGTGCATATTAATGAACAACCTTTCCTTCTCTTTATCGAATGCGAGGGTAGGGTATATGAACCGGAGCAGGTCAAGTTCCTGCAATCTTTTAAGAATTTTTTCAGGGCTGTCTTCCATAAGGGTGAGGGTAAGCTCGGTCCAGATCCTTTTACCCTTTATCTTTGAGAGAAAGTTCATCTTTATCGCATTCTTTATGAGATTAAGCGTATGTTTTCCGATGTGAAAACCGAATCTGTGTTCAAACCTTATCGCCCTGAAAACCCTTGTAGGGTCTTCAACAAAGCTCAGACTGTGCAGTACTCTGATAGCCCTCTCCTTTATGTCTCTCTGAGCACCGAAGAAGTCGATTAACTGTCCGAAGGTATTTTTGTTGAGGGCTATAGCAAGGGTGTTTATGGTAAAGTCCCTCCGGTGCAAATCAAGTTTGAGTGAGCTGTGTTCCACTGTCGGGAGCGCTGCCGGCGCTTTATAATATTCGAGCCGGGCCGTTGCAATATCAATCTTGAAGCCGTCCGGATAGATTACCTTTGCCGTTGCGAACTCTTTGTGCGGTCTCACTTTCACCTTGAATATCTCTGACATCTTTTCGGCAAATATGATTCCATCACCTTCGATGACAATATCGATATCATTATTCTCATTACGTAAAAGGAGGTCTCTTACAAACCCCCCCACAAGGTAGGCATGATACCCCATCTTATCGGCGAGGCTCCCGATTTCAATGAGTTTTTTCAATGTTTCCCTGTCTAACCTTTCTTCCATGAGTTTCTTTACGCTTTTCCGTTTTTTATACATATCGTGAAACTCAAGCTTGCCAACGACTGCCTTGGTGATTTCATCCTCTAATATTCTCAGGAGGTCTGTTCTGGTAATTGCGCCTACCAGCTTCCCTTCTCTTGTAACAGGCAGGAATCTCTGATTATTCCCGATAAGAAATTCCTTTACCTTTTCGATAGAGTCCTCCGGTTTGACCGTTGAAGACTCGGTAGACATGTATTCCCGCACAGGTATGTTTTCCAGTTTGTGGAACGCTGCCTTTTCAACAATCTGTTTTGTAATCACGCCCACAACCTTTTCATTTGACACGACGGGCAGGGCGTTTATGTTGTATTTGACCATAATGCTCTTTGCTTCAGCGATGGGGCATTCGGCATCAATTGATTTCACAGGGAAGAACATGATGTCCCTTGCCTTCCAGGGAGGTGTGATATTGTATTTAAGAAGCCGTATAAGCTTATCCTTAGCTTCGATGATGGTCATGTCCTTCACTGTAGAAGAGGCAGCCTCCTTGTGGCCCCCGCCTCCGAATAAAGAAAGGATATGCCCTACATCAACTTCTGTTATTCTGCTTCTCCCGATCATATATACCCTGTCTTCCATCCTGAAAAGGGCAAAGACGACATTGATGTTTTCCATATCCCTGAATTTATGAACCACCACCGCAAGGTCACCTACATATTCTTCTGTTGAGCCCTCAGTGATCACTATGTCTATGCCGTTTATATTATAGATGGAGGCGTTGCTGATGAGGTCATTCAGAAGGAATACCTGTTCCGGTGTCAATTCTTTTACGAGCATATCTGAAACGATATTTACGTTTGCACCCTTTGAGAGCAGGAAGGATGCGGCTGCGAAATCTTCGATTGTGGTGGAAGGGAAAAGAAAGCTTCCCGTTTCTTCATATATGCCGAGCATAATCACCGTTGCTTCTTCCGGGGATATGGTAAGATTACGCTCCTTAATTATGGATATGAGAATTGATACTGTTGCACCTGCATGTCTTATAAATTCTACATCCCCTTTGATATCGTCACTGGTCGAGGGATGATGGTCATATATGTGGATTTTGGCCTTTCCTGCCTCCACAACCTTTGCGAATTCCCCGATCCTTCTCTTTTGCCTGGTATCGACAAGTATAAGCGTATCAATTGCGTTATAATCTATGCGCTTCGTTTTTTCGATATCAAATATATAGAGGGTGGAGTGAATGAGAAATTCTCTCAGGGTTTTTTCCTGTGAGCCGGGAAATGCAAGGATCGCATCCGGGTATAGTTTCTTCGCAGCAACCATGGAGGAGAGGGAATCGAAGTCAGCGTTGTTGTGGGAGGTGATAACCTTCATGACCAATATTATTAGTTATTGGCGTCGATTATGCAAGAACGAAATTTAATATAACGCATACCGGTCAACCATCAAACCATCATGGTGCCGTGCTACTCTATTTCACTGGGGTTTGGTCCGACCCCAACCGGATACCGGATGTAAGGAAATGTTCCCTTCCACTCATCAGCTCCACATTTTTGACCCGTTCTACCGGCTCAATTCGCTTGATGTGCAAGGGCGGAGGCTACCCGAAGATGTTCATACCTGCACATCACCCCTTTCGGGGACGCTCGTTTTCGCCAAGACGGGTGGCCCCCCAAAAAATGTTCCGATATTCGTTCCAGGGATACATTTCCTTAACAACAACCACCAAGACTGGGGAATTGCGAATATCGGATTGCGTAACCTAAGTTACAAATTGCCCCCAATACAGCACTTTAAGCCCAAAAAGTGGATTAAGTATTGATGGATTAAGGGGTAAGGGTTAGAAGATAATCCATAATCCCTACTCCATAATCCAGTATCCTCAAGAGTGCGGGTTTTTCCTGTCTAATGTCAAGAATAAAGATTTGACCCCAGCCAGTTTCTCTGAAAAAGTGAAATCTCGTAAAATGGTTCCTATATTGACTTTACGAAGATTTTAGAAGTGGTCGCAACTGTTGCGGCAAATCTCTCCGTGGCGGTGACGGAAACCGTTTCCGTCTGAGTAATTCAGGTAAATAAGTGATTGAGTAATTAAGTGATTAAGTGATTAACTGCTTTCGGGTCACCCCGGTTCTCAATCGGACGTCCCACGATCACCCTCTCCGCTATTCGCTCTACGTTGTATATCTTTACTTTCGCAATTGCTTTATTTAGATGTGAGGAAAGAAAATGCTTGCAATATCTCGATTAAATTAGGAAAATAAAGTATTCAATTCATCATGCCAGGTCAGAAAGGCGCATAATGCGCAATGTGTGTAAGGGGGGCAACGATCTATCAAGTTATCAAGCGTATAATTTCCAATCGGAGGCAAAGAGATATTGAAGGACATGCCCGTCCCATGGGCTATTCCCATAAAATTACGTTGACTCTGATCCTTTAAATTCATGTAAATTGGCAATTGTTATTCCTACCCTGCCGGCATTGCCGAATGCGAAATTTGCTACTCTTTGTGTATAATTTTCTTTCTGAGTACACAGAAAATCTATCTGAATATTTTGCTGTTTGTATTTAACCTTTAAAGGTTTCTTAAGATTTAATCTTGCAGAATCAATATGTAAACTGAAAGGCTTGCCTTCCCATTCTATGCACAAAACGCCATCGTTGGGGCCATTAATGAAAGATTGAAAACCGTCTTCACCTGTCAAAAGTCCGCTCTTTAAATTCTTTTCTTTACCAGCAACGAAAAGAAAATGATTTTTGATCTTCTCGGGACGAAAGCAATCACAATGGGAGGTAATACAGAGCAAATAGGGAATATCAAGACACGATGTCTTAAAAATATCTCCAAAACGTAAAGAAGACGGCGGTTTCGGTTCCCAATTGAGAATTGAATATCGTTTGTTTAAACGCGCCAAATCATTCTTAATATTATTACCTTTATCTTCTTTGATTTTATTAAGTTGTTGCTCAAAATTAATTTTTGTTTTATAACTTTCGATAACTTTCAGTGTTTCGGGAGTATGCGCATGCCAATCCCCGACAACCTGAGAATTCCAAATATCTTTCATAAAAAATGAAAATTGCTCACCAGAATCGCCATTCCCTTCCACGCAAGTTTGGTGATAAAAAAAGGCATCCTCATTGATAGCATTAAGTTCGCGACCTAGATTTTTTGCTTTATCTCTAAAATGATTTCTAAACTCAAGCCCCAATAGCGATACGAAATTATTGGGCCTATTATAAATGGCCTTCGATAAGATGGAATATAGTTGGTCAGGTTTAACGGGGGCGGTCCCTGTTTTCTGAAAAATATGGACCAGTGCGTTGTTTATAAGGAAAGAATAAGGACACTCAGAGCTTTGTACGGGTAAAATACGATTATCTTGTTTTTTCTTTCCAGATTTAAGATATTTCTGATTTCCAAGTACAAAGTAAGTCAATATATCTTTCAATTCAGGTCGTTTAAAAAACTCATTGCCAGCACTTTCAATGGCAGACTTTGCATTTTGACCGAATTTTTCGTGGATGCCTCTCTTAATCTCTTTTAATAGTTCCTTTTCCTTGAGCGGCTGTTTGATCAATTCAAGAATTTTCTCGGCTATTTTAACAAAAACATTTTCGTCGAAGTCCTCGATCCTTTCTTCAAGCGTATCAATAAAACTATCGATCGCCTCTTTTATAATGTTTTGTTGAGCCTGAGAATACCAAAAATAAGAGAATACGTTTTGAGCTACTTCATCAAGATTTGGAACATGAGTATAAATACAAATGAATGGCAATCCTGACTCTTGGACTGCCTGATCAAGAATACGAAGGGCGCTTTTAAATTTAATCCCCCCTTTGTTGAGTTCCCAATCGAGGATCAACAGGTCTTTTTTCCCTAAGTTTAGTTTTTGTTCCTTTTCCCATTTTCTTTTGTTTGAAAATCTGGCAAGCTCCAGAGAACAGCCAGCTTTCCTGAAGGAGGAAAAAAGCTCTTTTGAAATTTCTTTGTTCCCTCTTTGCTTTGTATAGGGTTCAACGAATTCGTCATCGATCGCATAAGCTGTCCTAATAGAGTTCCTTACAATTTTTTCCGCAACAAGTTCAAAGCTCATTATCGGTCTCCTCGTATGGTTCGATTATAAAACAGGCCCCCCCAAGTTTATTTAAGGTCCTATCATTTGTTGCATATATTTCATATCCGATCGTATGTAAGTTTGTTTTGGCCAAATACAGTCCGATTCCTCGACCTCCCGGGCGTCTTGAAAAAAACAACGTGAAAATGTCTTCGAGGTATACGTCCTCTATTTTGGCACCCGAATTAAGAATAAGTATTTTTCCATCCTTCATACGTATTTCTATTTTTCTTTCTTTTACAGGAAGAAGCCAATACAGGGCATTATTAATTACATTAATAAATACGGGCTTGATCACCGATTCGAATGTAAAGAATTTGTACTCATTAAATGCGTTATCAGTAGAAAAATTTATTCTATGCCTTCTAAACCGTGCGCTGAAAAACTTTTTTAGATAATCGCTGATTTCGGAACCCATTATTTCGGTTCTCGTTCTTCGTGAGGTTCTATAAAGTGGTGTGAGCAACTGGTGATTGGTTTCAAGATGATCAAATGCTTGCCTTAGCTGATTATAGTTATATTTAACATCTGGATTCCTATCCGAAAATTGCTTGAAGAATTTAATGGCCTGATCCACTTCTGCATATAACACATTGAATTGATGATCAATTATTTCAATTGCCATACCCAATTGAGACAGCTCATGCATGGCTTCGACTTTCTTCTCTATCTTTTCATATTCTTCTTTGTACCAACCGACCAATGCATCATCATCTATTTCAGTGTCCAACCCTTCTAAATGATCCGTTAAGTTCCCGTACTTATTCTGGATATCGTTTAGATACTCGTTGTAAAGGCTATCCAAACGAGATAGCAACGCATTGTAGTCAGTATCCTCATTATCATCACTACTGAATTTTCCTGAATCATATGAAAACGCCCCGGATACGTCGTTGATATCAAACTTTATTTTATCAATAAGCGGTTCAATCGAATTTTCGATGCGCTTTTTATAGCGCAGTAAAGTGCTTGTAAGGTCGGATTGATAGCTTTTCAACCTTCGTGTAAACTCGCTTTCCAAATTATCCTGTGAAAAATTCTTCTGTAATTCAGCTATGAGTTCATCACATTTATCGACCAACCCCATTGCCGAAGCAAACTTTTCCCTATAGTCGGCATATCGTTCCTTGAGCGAATCGGTAAGGGAAATTCTGGCAGGCTTGCTCAATCTTAACTTCCCGATCAACATTTTATTGTTTCTAATTTCGGCAACAAGTCTCGCTGCATCGCTATACGCTATTCTCGGTTGATGCATATCCGTCTTCAAGCGCTCGTACAAGCTTTCCGTCTGTGTCTTCAACTGTACTACATTGGCTGAATATTCCCTAAGTTCCCTTTTAAATTTCGTAATGCTTTGTTTGCTTTTCTTTTTTTCGGCGGCAAGAATTCTTGCATTTATCTTTTTGATCTCTTCAAGTTGCTCCTCGCGAGAAGTGGGAAGCTCACCCGGATTAACGGTGCGAAAGTAACGAACTGACAAATCGGTAAAGAATTCCTTCAGATCCCTTCTAAATTCTCGATCGGCTCTGTTTGCAATGAATCCTTCTCGCCCTGCCTTATCTATGAGGTCAGGATTTCTTTCTCGCGATATTTCGATATAGCCGAATAAACGCCTATGGCTGAATTGATAATAGGTTGCACTACGCGATCTACGTTCTTCGAATTCCAGAAAATCATACTCCGTCCTTCCGTAGGGCAGAACTCTGAATCCGTCACGATAGATATATATACCACCGAATTGCATGCCCTTACGAGTAAGTATGTCAAATTGTTCTCTTGGTAGCTTAGTATTTTTTGCATCTCCTTCTATGAATCCGAACTCGATTGTAAGCGGACCATACGGTGTTTTGCCGGGAGGTCTGTTAGGACGAAAAAATACTTCGAAATTCTGATTAAATACCTGAAGTCTGCCTTTAAATTCTCCTTCCGAATTAAAGTTACCGGAGAGCCAATGATCGGCCGCAAACATATCATCGTGAGTAAAAAACAATGATTTCGAAATTAGATCATATGACCCCGTATCCGAGTGGATATTAAAAGATGCTTGAAAAAGCTGTTGTTCTCCCTTGAAGGCATTTGTGATACCGTTCAGCGAGGAACGCAGGTATTTAACGGTGCCGTCGACATCGCTAGACCAGGCTCCTTCGATGCTCAATTCCAGAAGCTGTGGATGAGGATCGAATATGATGAACATCGTACCGTGAAAATCATCATCAAAAAAACCGAAGAGTCGATCTTCCAGAATAAATTCAGGAAACCGGACTGTTTTTAGAGTCCTTCTGATAGTCAAGGCGAGATCGGTATGTTCTTCCCACGTATCCGAATTCAAATTTTCTTCAAAATCACTTAATAGTGCATTCAAGGAATCCTTTATGGGAGCATTTCGATTGAGGGTTCTTATCGGAATATCCAGATCTTCAAGGTATAAATTATAATTACTCAAAATGCGCCAATCTACGAAGAGCATCATGCAAGGATGGCTTTTCTTTTTTGTCAACATCAGCATCGGTGATCCGAGATAGGCTACTGATAAACGACCAATTCCTTTCTCGCCGAGTGGGATTCTGGGTGGCTTACCGAGCCGGTCGTTTTCAGTTAATTCTTGGGCTCCTCGGGCTTTCGACTCGGTTCCCAGAACAATCCATTTATCAAGGAGATCTTCTTTGGACATACCGGTACCATCATCGGAAAGCGTAAAGATTGGAGACCCCAGTCCTTTGTAACCTTCCCTGTATAAATCGCATGACAGAGTGTCGGCATATGCATCATAGCCGTTTTTCCAAAGTTCCGTTATGGCGGTAGGCAGATCGGCTATTTGACCCTGACCCAAATGATCTACCGCTCGCGCTTTGGTTCTAAATTTTGCCATTTTTGTGCTCCACGGTTTTGACGTGTTTTACGAAATGCTTGCCGAACGCCTTTGCTACCGGCACAGGAACCGCATTACCAATCTGACGAGCCATGGAATTGAGAGAACCAGTAAAAACAAAGCTATTCGGGAAACCCTGGAGCCTTGCAGCTTCTCTAACCGTGATTGCGCGGTCTTGCTCTGGGTGCCCGAACCTCCCGTTTGAATAACTGATGCAGCGAGTTGTAAGCCCTGGTGCGGGCTCATTCCATGCAAGCCGTGTATAGCAATCCGAATGTCCCTCGTACCGTTCTCCGTTCTCTTTCTTCGCATAGCATCTTGGCAAAAGCCTATCAGGCCAGTCTCGTCGCCCCTGAGGACCTGTATGTTCGATGCGCTCTAAATTTAATGCTGATAGCTTTGCCGCACGGTGGTTGGGGTACTTCCGCTTGTCTGGATGCTCAGCGCCATGTGCCACTGGAGGAAAGCTTCCGATGGCATCTCGGACTGTGATATATGCCTTGGAAGTTTTCGGACCGTGTGTAAGCTCAGGCAAAGTTATCTCGCCCAACCTGCTCGCCATCAGCACCAAGCGTCTGCGAACCTGAGCCGCCCCGTAGTCTTGTGCTGTTATGACATCAAAAGCAACCGAGTATTTGTCTTTATTGAGTTGATCTACAAAAGCGGTGAAGGGTCCACCATCCTCAAGGGAAACATTTTGTATACCTGGCACATTCTCAATAAAAATTAATTCGGGTAGACATGAATGAACAACGTCAGCAAAATAATTCAGCAGTCCACGTCTCTCATCCAAAGAAACTGCTTTTTTTGTATTAGTTTTCTGCTTGGTAAATGGTTGACACGGGGCACAACCACAGAAGAGTTTTATCTCTGTCTGGTTGCTGTAGCAAGCCTCTATCTGTTGAATATCTATCACTTCGATGGGTTCATTAATAACAGGGACCCCTGGGAAATTCTTTTGAAAAGTGCGTATGGCATCAGGGCACGAATCAACCGCCAATGCGTGCTGAATACCGGCCTGCCGGAACCCGACGCTCGTCCCACCACAACCGGAGAAGAAGTCGTAAACCCGGATGGGTGGTATTGTCGAATTATGTTGTTTCTTCACAATCCACCTGTCTTTCCGGCTTAACTTTATGCAGCGGACCCGAAATCTCAAGGAAGCTTCTTTCTGATCTCAGGAACTTTCCTACACGTATGCACACACTGTCAAGCGCTTTCTCGCGGTCAAGCCCAGGTCTACGCACGGAGCATTCCCACACAACCAGAACGCGCCAACCGTCATTGCAAAGCTCTATCAAAGCCTTAGCATCCCTGATTTTGTTGTTCTGAAGTTTTTCTTGCCACCACTCCATGCGATTTTCAGGAATGGTGGATCGAGCGCACCCATGATAGTGCCAGAAACATCCGTGAACAAAAATGATGGCTGAGTACTTGGGGAATACCATGTCAGGCTTTCCGGGCAAATGGCGGGCATGAAGACGATAACGGAAGCCCCGGGCAAAGAGGTTTCGACGGATCTCGGTTTCCAGCTTGGTATTTTTTCCCCGAACCGCCGACATCATGTTGCTTCGCGTCTGTTTGTCTACCGTATCAGTCATTTTTTTTGCTCTACCTCGTCCGCTTGATATAACCATGGCGTTTGGCTTCCAGATAACCAAATTGGGATGGATTAAAATCATAAGAAAGTAGTTGCATCAATATTTCTCTCTCGATGATCGAAGGTCTTCTTCCTGATATTACAATAAACCAATACGCCATTGCTACCCCTCCTGCACGATTGATTGCGCCCGACGCATCTTCCTATCCTGAAACGTTGTTGGATAAATCATTTTCCTACTTTTGTAGACTGTTTGTAAATCATTTTTTGACAGAAAATTGAGGGTCATCCATTAGAGGGCATCCTGTCAAGAAATAAATCTTCTTTTGCTGCAAAAACCTGACGGTTTGCAGGAAGTCTGGAAAAATCAAAGAGATGTTCTTCGCTCATTTCACTTGTCATTCTCCTCTCCGAAAGAGATGGGACACCCTTTACTATTTCAATAACTTTTCCCATTTCAGTTTTTTTAAGCATTTCTGGCCGAAGGGATTTTTTGATGCATGGCGGACCACCGTGGGACGTGGGACGTCCGCTCCGCTCGGAAGTAGGACGTTCATTCGCCTTGTTCATCAGGGCATGGAGCGCCAAAAGCAGCAACTCCCCAAACCAACCATGTCATGCAGTAATACCAATTCGGATTCGCTTAGAGAACGCGAAGACGAAGGGTTGCCAACCGGAGGTGTAGCAGCGCTACATTGAGGATTGTGCGGCCCCGATGACGACAAAGTTACACTGAGTGAAAACGAATTGGTTTTGAACCTGAAAGGATATTGCATGTTATAAAACAAAATCCAAATAATTTTCCTGATTTATTATCGAAAATGTCGCATCCTTGTATTCGTTGAGCCAGGATTTTGGCTTTTTATGCTTCTTCAGTTGAGACCACTTGAACTCGTAGCCGAAGAGCTTACCATCCCGTTCTTCCAGGAAGTCCAGCTCCTGGCCATCGTAGGTACGCCAGAAATAAAACGAACCGTATAGGGACTGATAGGCATATTTTTTCATCCGCTCGGCAACGAGAAAGTTTTCCCAGAGCTGCCCTACATCGTTCCGGCTGTCAAGGGGATTAAACATGGCAATAATTGCATTGCGGATCCCATTGTCCAGAAAATAGTATTTTGCTTTTGTAACAACCTCTTTGCGCAGATTCCTGCTAAACCCGCCGATACGCTTGATTACGAAAGCCTTTTCAAATATATCGAGATAGCGGCCTACAGTCTTTACATCGAGCTTCACCTGCGTGGCAATTTCATTGAGAGATACCTGGCTTCCTACCTGAAAAGCAATCAGCTTGAGCATGTCAAGGAGCACCCTGGACGCCTTGACTCTATCAAGGGCAAGTACATCTTTCAGGAGGTACGAGTTTACGAGTTCATCAAGGATATCTATTTTATCTTTCCGGTTTTTTGCCGTAATAACTTCAGGATAGGACCCATATACAAGATACTCTTCGAGCCGTTCTTTTAATTCATGACGGTTGTAGAGCGAGACGAGTTCCTGTTGTGCAATCGGATAAAGAACCACCGTATTTTTTCTTCCGGTTAAGGGTTCACCCACAGCACCGGCAAGATCAAAAGAGGACGAACCTGTGGCAATAATGGAAATGTCGGGAACGTTATCGATAATGATTTTTAAACCCTTACCGACATTAGGGATGTTTTGTGCCTCATCAATCGCAATGAGATTGTAACCGGTGGCATATTCAAGAATCCGATTAAAATCCTGAGAGCCGAGAACCTGCTGCACCCTGATGTTATCACCGGAATCAACTTTAAACTTCAGGTTGGTTGTAGACAAATAAGCATTCAAGAGAGTTGTTTTTCCAACTCGCCGCGGGCCATAAATAATAAGAGCCTTGCCTGGTCTTAACAAGTCGTTTATGCTGTATGAACGAGCTATCATAGAACTCATTATAACTTAAATCCATAAATTAAACAAATTATTTGGAATGACACTCCATAAATTAATATTATTTCTCCACATTTTCCGTTAAAAAATAGCGATTTTTGATGAATGGCGCGAAGATAAGAACGAGGGCAGCGGAGCAGGGAGCGTAAGGTTTAAACCCAAATATGTTGTTAGGAAGGTGTCGGGGTATCCCGGAGCAAACCGTCGAGAGGCGAGGAAGCTTGGTCTTTTGCATAAGCAAAAGTTCCGAAGCCGAACGCGAGCGATTGAAGCCGCTGGAGCGGAATGAGCGTGTTTGAGAGGGATGGTCCGACACCTATATGATTCTAATGATAAATCCGGGTTTAATTGCGAACACGGTGAGCAACAACAGCGTTCCGGCCATACCTTTTCACATTTCGCAATTTCTTGCCTTACCCTCTTGGATGAAATTTTTTATGAACCTCTTTAAGCCGTTTCTTGTCCACATGGGTATATATCTGCGTTGTTGAGATATCTTCATGTCCGAGCAGGATCTGAACTGACCTGAGATCTGCCCCCCCCTCAAGGATGTGTGTTGCAAAAGTATGCCTTATGGTGTGAGGAGAAACATGGAACTTCTCTATCATGAAGCTGTATTTTTTTATGAGCTTCCATATAGCCTGCCTCGTGAGCTTACCGCCTCTTCTGTTGGGGAATAAAAAAAGACCTTTCGGTTTTTCTTTCTCCAGATATGCCATAATTGCCAGTTTCGAATATTCGCCGATGGGTACAACCCTTTCCTTTGACCTCTTGCCTGATGCAATGAGGAAGCCGCCTTCCAAGTTTACATCGCTCTTTTTAAGTTGGTTGAGTTCAGAGACCCTTAATCCTGTAGCATAGAGCAGTTCAAGTATCGTTTTATCTCTCAGGGAGGTTTTTGAACCTTCAGGCTGCTGGATAAGATCGACCATTTCCTGTTCACTCAAAACATCAGGTATGGGCGATTGATATTTCGGAATTTCAATATCCTGGAGGGGATTGTGGGTGATTTTGCCATCGGCAACGAGGAAGTTGAAGAAACTCCTGATTGCCGAGAATGCCCTGACGATGCTCCGTGTTTTCTTGCCGGCTTCTTTTAAATGACCCATATATCTTTCAGCATTTTCTCGCTGGAACACATCAAGAGAGCTATCTTCAAGAAATTTTATAAAGTGGAGAATATCCCTGTTGTATGCTTCTATGGTATGTGGTGAGGCGCCGCGCTCAGCGGTTAGATAGCTTATGAAATTATCAAGGCAGGCATAAAGGTTCATCGCATCCGGTTGACTTCTTGCTTTCTTGCTTTCTTGCTTTCTGTATTATTCACCCCTGTTGACCCGAATCCCCCTTTTCCTCTCTCTGTCTCGGGCAGGGTTTCCACGGCCTCCCATATGCCCCTTACGATATTCTTGAATACCATCTGGGCAATTCTATCACCGTTTTTTACGATAAACTGTTCGTTTCCGAGGTTGATGAGGATTACCTTTACTTCGCCCCTGTAATCACTGTCGATTGTCCCGGGCGTATTGAGGATTGTCACGCCATGTCTGAATGCAAGACCGCTCCTTGGTCTTATTTCCGCCTCAAATCCATCGGGTATGCCAATATAAATACCTGTAGGAATCAGCGCCCTATCGCGGGGGCTCAATACAACGGGTTCATCCAGAAAAGCGACAAGGTCCATGCCGGCCGATGCAATGGTCTCATATGCAGGAAGCTGTGCCCCTTCCTTTTTTGAAATTAAAACCTTCAGTCTTTCCATATTTTTGAGACGTGTTCTTTATCTGTTTTGCCGAGAATCGTAAGCGGGATATCGCCGGGGTTTTTAAAAATTTCATTACTTATTTTATCAACATCGGATTTCTTTATATTATCTATTTCGTGTAATGTTTCTTTCAGGGCTATGTAACCTCCAAAGTAAATCTCATTCTTTGCAAGCCTGCCCATCCTGGCCTCTGAGCTTTCCAGGGATATAAACAGATTTCCCTTAATATGCTCCTTTGAGAAGGCGATCTCGGCATCACTTATACCATGATCCCGTAACCTTACGATCTCTGCTTTGACAAGACCAAGGACTTCTTCGATAAATTTCTCAGAGGTGGAAGTGGAGATTCCGAAGGTGCCTGTGTCATGGTAGCAATTCACATAGGAATATATGTTATATACAAGGCCCCTGTTTTCCCTTATTTCCTGAAAGAGGTGTGAACTCATGCTTCCGCCGATAATGGCATTGAGTGCGTAGAGGCAATACCTCTTTCTATCCATCTGGCTTACACCGTCCGTGCCAAGGCAAAGATAGGTATGTTCAAGGTCTCTTTCGAAGACATCCAGGCTCTTATGGGGAACAGGTTTATCTAACAATTGTTTCTGTGCGCCAGGAGTTTTTAAATCGTGGAATAAGCCAATAATTTTATTAACGAAAGCATCATGATTAATCCTGCCTGTTGCAGTGATAATCATGCAGTCCGGAGAATAATAGGAATAAAAATGTCCCAAAAGCCTGTCTTTTGTAAATTGTTCAATGTTTTCTTCTTTCCCGAGAATCGTCATGCCCAGCGAGTGATCTTTATAATACGATGCATTGAACATATCGTAAATATATTCCTCCGGATTATCCTCTACCATCTTGATTTCCTGGGCAATCACATCTTTTTCCTTCTCTATGTCTTCTTCATTGAAGAGCGAGTATTTATACATGTCAGAGAGAACATCAAGGGCAAGGTCCGTATCCTTTCTCAGTACCCTTGCATATAAACAGGTGTATTCTTTTCCGGTGAAGGCATTTATGGCGCCGCCAACGGCATCGATCTCCTTCGCAATATCAAATGCGGTTCTCTTCCGGGTTCCCTTGAAGAGCATATGCTCTATGAAATGTGATATGCCGTTATTCGAGGGACTCTCGTACCTGCCGCCTGTTTTCCACCACAAGCCCAGTGATACGGTTGAAAAGTACGAGATAGATTCGGTTACAACAGTAATTCCGTTATCAAGAACAGTTTTATTGTACATTAACGATTATCATCCTTTTAAAGTAGCTTGAACTATGACACCGAAGAATACGCTTACGTTTCCTGTCCTTTTTGTTCCATGAGTACCGCTTTTCGCGATAGCTTAATCCTTCCGTTCTGTTCGATGTCGATTACCTTTACCATAAACTCATCGCCTTCTTTCGCAACGTCGGAAGTCTTCTTGATATACCCGTCTGAAAGTTGACTTATGTGGACAAAGCCGTCAGCTCCCGGCAGTATTTCTACAATAACCCCGGCATCGAGTACCTTTTTCACCTTCCCGAGATAGATTGCACCCAGTTCAGCCTCTTTTGTAAGTTTCTGGATAATCTCGATTGCATTATTAGCAGAGTCTACATCGGGTGAGACAATTCTCACGATGCCCGAGTCTTCAATGTCTATCTTGACGCCGGTCTGTTCAATGATGCCCCTTATAATCTTACCGCCCGGGCCTATTACATCGCGTATTTTTTCAGGCCTTATTTTTATCGTGTACATTCTCGGTGCATAAAGGGATAAGGTATCTCTCGGCGTGCTCAGGGTTTCAGTCATAATGTTGAGGATTTTTTCTATTCCCTGCTGCCCCTGGATGACTGCCTTTGACATAGTTTCTTTTGTTATGCCCTTGATCTTTATATCCATCTGGATTGCGGTAATACCATTTTTTGAACCGGCAATCTTGAAATCCATATCACCGAGATGGTCTTCGTCGCCAAGGATATCGGAAAGAACGATTTCCGTGTCATTCTCTTTTACAAGACCCATGGCAATGCCTGCCACCGGCTCCTTGATTGGTACCCCTGCATCCATGAGAGAAAGGCAACCACCGCATACTGTAGCCATTGATGAAGAGCCATTTGATTCAAGTATCTCAGAGACTATCCGTATTGTGTAAGGAAAATCATCTTTAGGGGGGAGAATAGGGGTAAGAGCTCTTTCGGCAAGATTGCCATGACCAATTTCTCTTCTTGATGGTCCACGAAGCATTTTTGCTTCACCAGTCGAAAAAGGAAGGAAGTTATAGTGAAGCATGAATGATTTCGAAGATTCCCCTCCCTGTAGAGGTTCGATCCTCTGTTCATCTTCCGAAGTGCCGAAGGTTGTTACGGCAAGTGCCTGTGTTTCACCTCTCGTAAAGAGAGCCGAACCGTGTGTTCTTGGGAGTATACCCACGTCGCACGTAATTTTGCGTATCTCGTCAGGCGCCCTCCCGTCTATCCTTTTCCCTGTTGTGATTAATTGTTGTCTTGAAAGGTCTTTTGTAATGCCTTCAAAGGCCTCAAGTAAAAGGGAACCCTCGATATGTGTATAATCCGCCGCGAGTTTTTCGAAGATATCATTTTCTCTTTCATTTCTCGTTCTTTTAGCAGGTATGGCAAAGGCTTCAAGAAGTTCTTTTTCGATTTTCCCTTTCAGTTCTTCCTTCAATCCGTCAAGGTTTTCCTCAACCTTTACGAGCCATTTTTCTTTCCCCTGCCTTTCCCTTAGTTGCTCCTGGCATTCAATTAAGGGCAAAATACTCTGGTGACCAAAATGGATTGCCTCAATGAGGTCATTTCTGTTTACGAACTTTGTTGCGCCTTCTACCATGAGTATTGCTTCTTTTTTTGCTGCTATGATTATGTCAATATCGCTTTCTTCCATATCTTCAATGGTGGGGTTTACAATAAACGAACCGTTCTTTCGCCCTACTTTAATACCTGCAAGGGGTCCATCAAAGGGTATCTGTGATATTGTGAGGGCGCATGAGGCTCCCAACATGCCGAGTAACGAAGGGTCGTTTTCCTGATCAGCCGAATACACTGTTGCAATAACTTGCGTTTCATGCCTGAAATTTTTCGGGAATAACGGCCGTATTGACCTATCTATGAGGCGGGACATGAGCACTTCCCTGTCCGATGGCCTGCCTTCCCTTTTGAAGAATCCACCGGGGAATTTTCCCGCTGCGTAAAACATTTCCTGGTAGTTCACTGTGAGGGGCAGAAAGTCTCTGTCAGACTCTTTTTTATCAGACACAACCGTGACGAGGACCACGGTATCGCCGTATTGTACCAGCACGCTGCCATCTGCCTGTTTTGCGAGCCCGCCTGTGCTTATTGTCAGCGGTCTCCCTGAGTAATCAATCGTAATACTGTCTTTCATGAATTTTCCTTTAATTTAGTTAAATTTATTTTCTTAAGCCAAGCCTTTCAATAACCTTTTTATACCTGTCAACATTTTTTGCCTTTAAGTAATTGAGCAGCCTTCTCCTGGTGCCAACAATAATAAGCAGCCCTCTTCTCGAATTGTGATCATTAGAGAACTTTTTGAAATGTTCAGTAAGCGATTTTATCCTTTCAGTAAGAAGTGCGATCTGAACCTCAGGAGAGCCGGTATCCTTTTCGTGAACCCTGAATCCTTCAACAATCGTTTTTTTCTCAGTACTGCGTAAAGACATGTAAATCCTCCTTAATTTTTGATCAATCTTTTTATTTTAATTGTTTTTGAAGCCGTATCAACCATGCCGATCCCGATCAGTTTACCCTTTTTATTCAACATTTTTGCAAATTGCCCATTCTTCCATTCCCTCGCATTGTTAAGCAGAGGTACCGGCATTCCATTTTTTAGAAATCTTTCCAGCGCCTCTTCCACAAAAATTTCCTTGAAAGATTGTAAAACATTTTCTAAGGATATTAAACACTTTAATAAATCTTCTTTATTATTAATGTTTTCTATGTCGACGCCCATCTTGTCGTTAAACTCCCCGTGAAGGGTTCTCTTCAGGGAATAGAGGGTAGCGCCACACCCCAGTTCAGTCCCGAAATCATTAGCAAGTGATCGTATATAGGTACCCTTGGAGCACGTAACATGGATATCCAAATAGGGGTGAGAGTAATCAAGCAGCTCTATGCTGAATATCTCAACTTCCTTTTCAGGCGCCTCTACCTGAATCCCCTGTCTTACCAGCTTGTAGAGGGGTTTTCTGTGAATCTTTTTTGATGAATAGAGGGGCACCTGCTGTGTTATTTTCCCGGTATATTTATTCAATATATTTTCTATAGTAGAGTATTCATATTTTTCCGGATTAACCTCTGTAAGCACTTTCCCTTCAATATCATATGTGTCTGTAGTGACGCCTAAAAGGAATCGTGCCCTGTAGGCCTTTTCTACGTTTTCAAAAAACGGTATCAGTTTTACCCCTTCATTGATGGCCACCGGCAGCACCCCGGTGGCATTCCTGTCAAGTGTCCCTATATAGCCGATCTTTTTAAATGAGGAGATTCGTTTCAGTCTCCTGATCACATCGTAGGATGACATACCTGTTTTTTTATCCACTATGAGAAAACCGTTCATCAATAATCCCAAATCTTAAATTTCAAATTCCAATTTTCAAAATATAACGGGTTTACTTTATATTTCATTTTATTGCAAGCACCTCTTTGATTTTTCCCTTCACTTCTTCGATGTTCCCGTCAATTGTGCAGCCTGCAGCGCTTTTGTGGCCACCGCCACCTAAAATACTGCAGACACGGGCGACATCCACATTTCCTTTTGCCCTCATGCTCGCTTTATATTTATTCCCGTCAACTTCTCTTAAGAGCACTGCTACTTCGATATCTTTAATTTCCCTCAGGGTTTCAACAAATCCGTCCGAATGTTCCCTTGATGTCCCCGTCTTTTTGAACATCTCCTGTGTGACACATGCTATTGCAATCCTGTCCTCGTCGTATGTCTCCAGTGTTGTGAGGATCAGGCCGAATAAGCGGAACCTCTCTTTTGGATGATTTTCATGTACCATCTGCGATACATAAGAAGGACTTACACCGAGTCGCAACATCTCTTCGCAAATGAGAAATGCGCTTGAATTTGTGTTTTCATATCTGAAAGAGCCTGTATCGGTAAAGATTGCAGTATATATATTTATTGCCATTTTGTAACTTAATGGAACATGTAATGAATGAAAAAGCCTGTACATGACTTCAGCCGTTGAACATGTCCCCGCGGTGATTAAATTTATCTCACCAAAGGTTTCATTTGTATCATGGTGGTCAATATTAATGATTGTTCCCAGTTCTCTCAACTTTTCATATCCATCTCCAACCCTGGAGAGGTTTCCGCAATCGAGAACGAAGATGGCGTCAAACCGGTCCTTTGGTAACTCGTGGGTTATCGAGGAGGGCGCAGGGAGAAATTTATAGCGGTACGGTATTTGATCTTTTAAGTATACAACAGACTTTTTGCCAAGTGATTCCAGTACCCAATGCATCGATAATGCAGAGCCAAGCGCATCACCATCAGGGTCCATATGAGTTGTAATTAAGAACTTTTTTCCATTGTCAATAATGTGTTTAATCTTCTGGAACATGCGAAACCCTTTTAAAAATTTCTTCTATCCTTTCCATATGTTCATATGTGTCGTCAATGACAAAATGAATATCCGGCATAAATTTTAATTTTAACCGTTGTCCAAGGAGAAACTTTATATAGCCTCTCGATCTCTTGAGCGCCTCATTCGTTTTTTCTTTTTCTGTTTTATCGCCATATATCGAATATAATATCTTTGCTGTCCGTAAATCTTCTGTTACCCTCACGTCCACAATAGTGATCAACCCGAATCCAGGATCTTTTAAATCCCTCCGGATTATTGAAGAAATTTCCTCCCTGAGAAGGTCCTGTAGTCGGAGCCGTCTATATCTCATTGCCCATTATAATGATTTCTGTCCTTGTATTGATGATCGTACCGATATACAAAGACTCAATATATTCACAAACATTTTCAATTGCAGAGTTTACATGATCCTGTTTTACTCCGACAATCGAAAATCCGATAAGCGCCCTTTGCCAGAGGTTGTTTTGAGATATGTCCGCAATAGATATATAAAATTTTGCCCTTGTCTTTTCTACTATCTTCTTAATGGCCTGCCTTTTATCTTTTAAGGAGTGGCTCTCAGGTAAAAAGATTTCTATGCTTGAAACACCAACTACCATATTTTTTAACCATCAAGGTATTGTTTTTCTTTTTCCTCTATAAAGAATTCAAACGTATCGCCTTCTTTAATATCATTAAAACCGTCTACTGCAATACCGCACTCATAACCGCTTTGAACCTCTTTGACATCATCCTTGAATCGTTTCAGTGATGATAACTTTCCGGTGTACATGATGTTACCATTTCTCACAACCTTAACAAGGGCATTTCTTGTTGCCTTTCCTTCAGTGAGATAAGACCCTGCGATGGTACCTATCTTGGATACGCTGAATACCTTTCTGACTTCTGCCTTGCCAATGACCGTCTCGACAATTTTTGGCGCTAACATGCCCTCCATAGCCTTCTTTATATCATCTATCATATCATATATGACAGAGTATGCTCTGATCTCAACCTTTTCATGCTCTGCCAGTGCTTGAGCCTTGCCAATCGGTTTTGTATTAAAGCCGATAATTATGGCACCCGAAGCCATGGCGAGGTTCACGTCTGTTTCGGTAATAGCGCCTACACCACTGTGGATAATTTGAATCTCTACAAACTGGTTGGACATTTTCTTTAATGTTTCTGTAATAGCATCAATTGTGCCTCTTACATCACCTTTGACTATTACATTCAATACTGTTTTTTCTGATTCCCCGATCTTTGAATAGAGGTCTTCAAGGGTGGTTCGTGAGCTCTTTGCCATCTCTTGCTGCTTCAACTTTTCCTGTCTGAATTTTGAAAGCTCCCTTGCATACCTCTCTTCTGTGGTTACTATAAAACGGTCACCTGCATGGGGGACATCCTGGAAACCTACTACGAGAACAGGTGTGGATGGAGGCGCCTTCTGTATCCTGTGGCCTTTGTCGTCGACCATGGCCCTGACCCTGCCGAACATTGTCCCTGCAATGAAAGGGTCCTGGATTTTCAACGTGCCTTCCTGAATGATTACGGTACCCACAGGTCCCTGTCCTTTGTCGAGCTCTGATTCGATTATAATACCCTTTGCAATTTTGTCAGAGTTTGCCTTAAGCTCGAGCATTTCAGACTGCAGTATAATTAACTCAAGAAGTTCCTTGATACCTACCTTCTTTTTTGCCGAGATCTTTGCATATAATGTGGTGCCGCCCCACTCCTCCGGGACAAGACCTGAATCAGCAAGCTCCTTTGTTACCTTATCGGGGTTTGCGTTTTGTTTATCTATCTTGTTTATTGCTACGATAATCGGGACGTTTGCTGCCTTTGCGTGATTCATTGCTTCTATGGTCTGTGGCATGACCCCGTCATCTGCTGCCACAACAAGAACAACAATGTCTGTGACCCTGGCGCCCCTTGCTCTCATTGCAGTAAATGCTTCGTGGCCCGGGGTGTCGATAAAGACGATTTCTTTCCCGTGTGCATTTACTTTATATGCCCCTATGTGCTGTGTAATTCCACCGGCCTCACGCTCGGCGACTTTTGTATGCCTTATTGTGTCGAGGAGGAGGGTCTTGCCGTGGTCTACATGTCCCATAATGGTTACCACCGGGGATCTTGGTTTGAGATTCTCGAGATGTTCTGTCTGTCCGTCTTCCTGGGCCTGGAATTCCTGCTCTATGGAACGGGACCTTTCAACTTCGTAGCCCAGTTCAGTTGCAACGAGGTAAGCAGTGTCAAAATCTATACTTTTATTGACAGTTGCTACAATTCCGAGAGGCATCAGTTTACGGATTATATCTTGGGCCTTAATGCCCATCCCTTTTGCCAGTGTATCGACCTGGATCTCATCTCCAATCTTGATACTCTTTTTGGCCGGTTTTATTTCTATTTTCTTTTCTTCTTCAATCCTTTTCTCGACGCCCCTTTCTCTTCTGCCTTTTCTGAATTGAGCGCCTTTTGGTTTTTGCCTCTTGTAAGAGTAAAGGTCTTCTTCTTTAATAACAACTTTCTTTTTAACGACACCTTTCTTTTTTAGTTTTTGTTCTTCAAATTCCTGTTCTTCTATCTTTTTAAGAAGTTTTTCTGTCTTCTTTCTTTTACGCTCTTCTTCTTCTTTTTCCTTGTCACCCAGGACTATATTTTTCTCAAGGTCTTGCTTGTACGCCTCTTCAAGAACTTTTGTTATCTCTATCTTCTTTGCCTCTGCAATGAGTTCTATATCACCCTTTGTTTTTTCTTCATGGGGTACTTCTATTTCCTTTTTCATGGAAATTTCCGGTTTTACAGCTTCTGCTTTCGCAGCCCCTGTTTTTTGGACCTCTGCAGTTAAAAACTCTTCTTTGATGGGGGCTTTTTTGACTTCCGGTTCTTTTTTGATTCCTTTTAGCTCTGCTGGGGGTGTTTCTTTGGTCTTCGGGGGTTTTTCTCCCTTTTTTTCCTTAAGTTCTACCTTCTCCTGAACGGGAGGTGGTTGTACTCTTCTCCGTATGATTGTAGATGCAACCCTCTTCTCAACAATGGTCTCGCCCGAAGGCGTGGCCTTTTCTTCACTCTTTTCCTGGGGTGTCGCTTCTTCCCCCACCTCTTTTATCTTAACCCCCATGCTCTTTAATTTTGAGAGAATTTCATCGTCACTTATTTTATCGGTGAGAGTTGTAAGCTTTATCTTTGACATATATTAAACCGTTATTTCCTCGTTTTTGATTTTATTTATCATATCTCTGGCCCTTTCAATAATCCTTGTGCAGTCTTCAATAGAGATACTTGTTATTTTATTCAATTCTTCCGGTGAAAGCTTTGCTATGTCCTGTGCATCTCGCAGATATTCGTCATGGAGAACCCTTGCAAGGATTTCACTTACCTCCAAACCCTCCATAAGGTCGTCGATAATCTTTTTTGAGGTCTTTTCCAGTTCTGACTCGCTGCTGATATCAATCTTCCATCCTGTCAGTTTTGATGCGAGTCTCACATTTTGACCTTTCCTCCCGATTGCGAGGGACAGTTGGTCATCATTCACGATGATTTCCATGGCATGTTCCTCTTCGTTTAAGTAGACTTTTGATACCCTTGCAGGGGCAAGGGCGCTACATACAAACTTGGCCGGATCCTTATTCCATGGAATAATATCTATCTTCTCGCCCCTCAATTCCTGTACGACGGCCTGCACCCTGGAGCCTTTCACGCCAACACAGGCGCCAATAGGATCGACATCGGAATCTTCGCTATATACAGAGATTTTTGCTCTCTCCCCGGGTTCTCTCGCTGCGATAAGAATTTTAATGATACCTTCCTGAATCTCGGGCACCTCCAGTTCGAAAAGCTTCATGAGAAAACCCGGGTGGGTTCTTGATAAGAGGATTGTACATCCCTTTTGATTTTTTTCAACGTCAAGCACATACCCCTTTATCCTGTCTCTCTGACGATAATTTTCGCTTGGTATTGTTTCTTTAAAGGGGAGAATGGCATCTGTTTTGCCAAGGTTAACCACGTAATGGTTCTTTTCTATCCTCTGAATAACACCCGTTACGATATCTCCCAATTTGCTTTTATATTCATTGTATATAACGTCGCTCTCAGCATTTCTGACCTTTTGAAGGATTACCTGTTTTGCAGTCTGAGCCGCGATTCTTCCCAGCGACGAGGTATCCATTTTTATCCCTATACTGTCTCCTATCATACATTCGGGGTCGTGCTGCTTTGCATTTTCGAGAGATATCTCAGAATCTGACTCATTCACCTCTTCTACAACTGTCTTAAATTGGAAAACCTCAATCTCTCCGAGTTCTACGTTATATTTTGCTTCAAGGTCGAGGTGGTTCCCGAATTTCTTCTTTGATGCGGAGAGTATTGCTTCTTCTAAGGCCTCAACGAGCGTTTCCTTGGGGATACCCTTTTCCTTTCCTACCTGTTCGATGACATAGCTCAAGTCAAAATACATTGTTACTCCTCAAAAGTGGAACTGTAAATGCGCCTTTTTTATAGCATATATCGGGATTGTAAATACATCAATTTTTCCTTTTATGTCCACTTTATCTTCATAGGTTTTTATAATTTCTCCTTCAAAATCATTCTTTCCATATAGCTGTTCTTTTGTAATGATTTTGCAGAGTTTTCCTTTATATTTTTCAAAATCTTCCATTTTCTTTAAAGGTCTTGTAATACCCGGCGATGAGACTTCAAGGGTATATGTATATTCAATGAAGTCTTCCACATCAAGTATCCTCCCAAGCTCCCGGCTGACTGTTTCACAATCGGCAATCGTGACCCCGCCTTCCTTATCAATATAGACCCTCAATAGCCATCTTTTCCCTATGGGGTGAAATTCAATATCGATGAGCTCTAAACGGTCTTCAAGCAGGATAGGCATTAAAACATCTTCAATCTTTTTGATTGTTTCCTGCTCCGGCATTCCCGACCCTTAAATTAAAAAAGCGGGCTAAACCCACTTGAAGTGTTTAATTTAACATAATATTGTTTGCTATTGCAATGTAAATCACAATAACCCTCGAACCCTGCATTTATTATTGACTTTCAGAGGTATTGCAGGGTAAAAGATAAAAAAAACAGGAGGTTCCATGCGTATATCTGTTATTGGTGTTGGTTATGTCGGCCTTGTCACAGGCGCCTGTTTTGCAGAAACAGGAAATGATGTGATCTGTATGGATATTGATGAAAAGAAGATAGAGAATCTGAAACAGGGGATCATCCCCATTTATGAGCCGCACCTGGAAGAACTGGTAAAGAACAACCTGAAAGAGGGGAGACTCTGCTTTACCACAGACATTAAAGAGGCTGTTAATCATGGACTCATCGTATTCATCTCTGTTAATACGCCACAGGATGAAGATGGTTCTGCTGATCTTCAGTACGTGAAACGGGTGGCTGGTGATATCGGCAGGATTATTGAGAAGTATCGAATTGTGATAGTCAAATCTACCGTACCCGTAGGAACCTGTGAAATGGTGAAGGATACAATTACAGAAGAACTTACAAGAAGGGGGGTTGACATTCCCTTTGACATTGCCTCGAATCCCGAATTTCTCAAAGAAGGTGTGGCCGTTGATGATTGCATGAAGCCGGAAAGGGTTGTCGTCGGGGTCGAACACGGGAGGGTAGAGGAGATCTTGCGGGAACTGTATGCGCCCTTTACCCGTACGGGTGCACCCTTCCTTGTCATGGATGTTCGCTCCAGTGAGATGACGAAGTATACTGCTAATTCGATGCTTGCAACGAGGATATCCTTTATGAACCAGATTGCAACGATATGTGAGAAGCTTGGTGCTGATGTGATGATGGTCATGCGGGGTATTGGAAGCGACTCACGGATTGGCCCCAAGTTCCTTTTTCCCGGTGTGGGGTTTGGAGGTTCCTGCTTTCCCAAGGATGTCCGTGCCCTGATTAAGACGGCTCAAAACTATGGGTATGATCCTTCAATACTCGAGAAGGTAATGGAAATAAATGAAGAACAACGGATAGCCTTCACCGGGAGAATCGAGGCATACTACGACAATGATGTAAAGGGGAAGACCTTTGCCATATGGGGGCTTGCCTTCAAACCCAATACGGACGATATGCGGGAGGCCCCTTCCGTATACATAGTCGACAAGCTTACCCGGGGCGGTGCATTCTGCAACCTCTTTGACCCCAAGGCTGCGGAGGTTGCATCGAAGATTTTTGAAGGGAACCCGAATATCAAATTCGGGAAAAACCAGTACGAAGTCCTGGAAGACGTCGATGGATTAATTCTTGTCACCGAATGGCTTTCCTTCAGGGAACCGGATTTTGAAAGGATGAAGGGCCTCATGAAAGAGCATGTTATCTTTGACGGGAGAAACCAGTATAACCCGAAGACCATTGCACGACAGGGATTCAAGTATGTATGTATTGGAAGACCGATGGCTGAACTGAGGTGATTGAGAGCCCCCTTGCATACCTTAACCACTATGAGGTTAACACAATTATGAAAAAAAACTACATCTACCATACCTACCATATTCCGAAAAAAATCCTCGTCACCGGTGGCGCGGGGTTCATCGGATCTCACCTCTGTGAGAGGCTTATCCATGATGGACATGAGGTGCTCTGTCTCGATAACTATTTTACCGGTGATAAAGCGAATATCACCCACCTGATGAATCGCCCCGGGTTTGAAGTGATACGGCACGATGTTACAGAGCCGGTTCTCTTGGAGGTAGACTGGGTATTCAACCTTGCATGCCCTGCAAGTCCCATCCATTACCAGTATAACCCTGTGAAGACCATAAAGGTAAATGTCCTTGGCGCCCTTAACATGCTTGGCCTTGCAAAGCGGGTAAAAGCTCGAATCCTGCAGGCATCAACCAGTGAGGTGTATGGTGACCCCGATGTCCATCCCCAGGAGGAGGCATACTGGGGGAACGTAAACCCCATAGGGAAAAGGAGCTGCTATGATGAGGGAAAAAGAGTGGCAGAAACCCTCTTTTTCGACTATCTGAGGCAGAACAAGGTAGACATTAAGGTAGTTCGTATATTCAACACCTATGGCCCCAGGATGAGACCCGACGATGGCCGTGTGGTAAGTAACTTTATCGTTCAGGCACTAAACAATGAACCCATTACAATATACGGTGATGGCTCCCAGACACGTTCGTTCTGCTATATCGATGACATGATAGATGGGATGATACGGATGATGGACTACGAAACAGAGGAGCATACCCGCGAACATGCTTATACGAAACAGTGCCTTTCCGGGTTCCCTGGTCCTGTAAATCTCGGCAACCCATATGAGGTTTCTATTTTGTCCATTGCCCGGAGGGTTGTTGAAATGTCTGATTCCAGGTCTGAAATTGTTTTCCACCCTCTCCCGGAAGATGACCCGAAGAGAAGGTGCCCTGATATCGCCAGGGCAAAGACCTTTTTGGAATGGGAACCCTTTGTGTCACTTGATAAAGGTTTGCAAAAAACAATAGAATATTTCCGCGAGAAGGGCAAAAGCTAAACAATGGAAAAAGACTGAAGGTGTGGGGTGATCGCTTATAACAAAGAGAGAGGATGAATTAATACAGGCCGGATGGGAAAAGCGCTTTGTTGCCTCTGAGCCAAGGCTTACCGAGATGGTTGAAATGTATAAGGAGATTGGTTTTGAAGTTCATCTTGAGCCCTTACCTCCAAAAGAGGAGATGGATGCGCAAAGCTGTGAAGAGAGCGGATGCACAGCCTGTTTTGATGTTGACAGGGAACGGTACAGGATCATATTTACCAAACAAACTTGAAGTCAGTGAACAGTAAGCAGTAAGCAGTGAATAGTAAGCAGTGAATAGTGAATAGTGAATAGCAAGAAACAAGAATCGTATCCTTGCCGAACCGGGGATAAATTAAAGGTCAGAGATGAATATTTTGAAATTATTCAGGAAGAAAAAAAAGAGAGCCGATGATGACCCCAGGATTCGCGTAACAGAGGACATTGCACCGGAAGATTTTGTTCTCGTGAATGATCAGTCTTATATGTACAGGCAAAAGGTGCTCCCGGCAGCTTCAACCGTCGAATTCTGGGAGGAGAGCGGGCTTGTTGCCTTCCTGTCGGACAACCGTTTACTGAAAAGTGAAATTCTGGATGTCGGCTGCGGGAGCGGGGAAATAGACATCATTATCGCCACGAAGGGGTACGCTATTACAGCCGTTGACATATCACCCCTTGCAATCAACATGGCACAGGAGTATATGGGAAAATTTCCCGAATGCAAGGGGAGGATACATTTTTTAGCGGGTGATATTGAAAAAATGACATTCGAGAAAAGATTTTCCACCGCCATCATTTCACATACCCTTGAGCATGTTATCAACCCCGAAAAAATGATGGAAAAGGTTCTTACAATTCTTGAGCCGGGTTCGTATATTTTAGTGGCAGTCCCAAACAGGAAGGCATGGAATGACAGGACGCACCTGAGATACTATAGCGAACGAAGTTTAAAAAAATTTCTTTCTCAATACTCTCTTGAATTGGAAACCAGGATTGATAAGGTTGAAAAAATGATTTACTGTGTACTGAAAAAACCCGTTACGAACAGCACGTCACACATCACGCCTTCTTGAACAGGTCTTTCCATAATCCTTCTGCTGCTTCTTTTTCCGATTTCTTTGCTTCAGCATTATTAAACCTGAAATAATCGCAGTAATTTGCACGGTCTCTATCCTTCACATAATCTGCCTGAGATTCCCTGCATTTATTGGCCTTGCCTTCGTCATAAAACACGCAGTTCAGACACACGTGGAGATCAAATCTGCAGTGAGGACATTCGTCCTTGAAAAATATCGATTCTGCCTCAATGATGTTCTTGCACTTGTGGCACCTTTTCATACTTTATCAAGGAGTTCCTTCAAATTGTATATTACATGGCCATTGTTTTTTACCGGTCCCCGATACCTGACACCGGATCCCTGACTATCCAGGTAATATGCCTCAATTCCCAGACTCAACGGAGCGTCGAAATCAAAGACAGGATGGTCGCCCACATGGACAATCTCCGAAGGCGATATGTTTAATGTCCCGCATAACCTTTTATAAAATTCCGCTCCTTTTTTAACCATTCCATAATCTGTTGTAGCAGAAACAACATGAGTGAAAAAGTGTGTCAGGTCAGCATAGTGAAGTTCTTTTTCCACAAATATCCGTGCAGCATTGGAAGCCACAATTAATGTGTATTTTTTGCTCAGGGTATTGAGCACATCCCTTGCGTGGGGTAATAGTTCGATATGCGATTCGAACCTTTTGAGAAGTTCATGTGTGGATACGGGGAGATCAAATTTTTCCAACCAGTATTGAATTTCATACCAGAGTATATTGCCATCCCCAATTCCCCTGTATTTATTGATGATAAACTCCTTTGCTTCATTGAGGGGCACCGAATATTTTTTAGCATACTCTTCCGGGATGCCCTGGTTCCACACTGCATCACCATATCTTGCATCCACGAGCGTTCCGTCGAGGTCAAAAGAGATTACTTTCTTCATGGCGACTATTATAACACCGATTGAAGCAATTTTCGATTCCCAATTTTCAATTTGCGATTTATAATCCTTTGCGTTAATGTATAAGAATGATTGAGAGGTTAAAGAATTGGAAGAAGAAAAGATAAAGAGCGAATTGAATTCAACCTGCGATGTCTCTGTTGTATGTGCACCGGTGGAAGATGCGTTGAAATCATCGGAAACGCTGTACCAGACCATTTTTGAAAATACCGGTACGGCCACTATTATCGGTGAAGACGATACCACTATTTCTCTGGCAAATACCACCTTTGAGAGGCTTTCCGGATACTCGAAGGAAGAACTGGAAGGCAAGAAAAGCTGGACAGAATTCATAGAGAAACATGACCTTGAAAAAATGCTCAACTATCATCATATTCGGAGGATCAAACCCGATGCTGTACCAAAGAACTACGAGCTGAAGTTTATAAACAGGAGAGGGGAGATACATGACATTTACATAACGGTAGACGTTATTCCCGGAACGTATAAAAGTGTTCTGTCCTTTATGGATATAACAGATCTTAAAAATGCCGGGAGGGAGGTTCGTAGGCTCAACGAAGGACTCGAAAAACGGGTGTTGGAAAGAACGGCCCAGCTTGAGGCTGCAAACAGAGAGCTTGAAGCCTTTTCCTATTCTGTGTCCCACGACTTGAGGACGCCGCTCATCACCATTGAAGGCTTTATCCGCCTGCTCCTTAAAAGATATTCACCGCAGCTTGATGAGAAGGGACAACAGTTTCTCAATGCTATTCAAAAAAGCACGAAGCAGATGGGGCAACTCATTAATGATCTCCTTGCCCTGTCACGCCTCAAGCGTCAGGAATGCAATGTGGCGCCGATAGATATGGGAGAGCTCTCTAAGACAGTATTCTCAGAGCTCAAAATGATTAATCCCGGAAGGAAATTGAAATTTATCGCTGAGGAGTTCCCCCGTACTCATGGAGATGCCTCGCTCATGCATCAGGTATTTATGAATCTTCTCTCAAATGCTATTAAATTCAGCCGGAAACGTGACGTTGCCATCATAAAGGTTGGCGGATTCGAGGGAAAAGACGAAAACACATACTTTGTCAAAGATAATGGTGTTGGATTTGACATGCAGGAAGCCGACAAACTTTTCGGTGTTTTTCAGAGGTTTCACAGTGCCGACGAATACGAGGGGACAGGCATCGGCCTTGCCATTGTTCAGCGGATAATTACCCGCCATGGTGGAAGGGTGTGGGCTGAAGGAAAGGTGGACGAAGGGGCGACCTTTTATTTCACACTGCCAAGGTAAGGGGTCAAGGGGTCGAGGGTTCAAGGGGAAGGGCCGAAACAATGGTGATAAACATGTGAAAACGTTTGGTGTTCGGTGCTGGGCATGGAAACGGTGTCTGGCGACAAAGAGCCGAAAACCCGGTAGCCGCAGGCTTTAGCCTGCGTGTTAGTTATTTTATCGATGATTTTTTTAACTTAATCTGCTAAAATCAAACAAGTACTGACGTAGAATAAATACTCTAAGGGGAGGTATGTATGGCAGGAAAGGAAAAACCAAAAGGTGAAGTTAAAAAGGCTCCTGCAAAATCGCTGAAGGAGAAGAGAAAAGAGAAAAAAGAGAAGGCAAAAAACAAATAGGCAATAATTTTAAGGAAGCCTGAAAACTTTTTAGTGCAGCACCATTCAAAAAGAATTTCTCAAAAGGAGGATATGCGATGAGAATTGTTTTATTGGGCGCCCCTGGTGCCGGAAAAGGCACAGTGGCTAAACAACTGACGGATTATGATGGCTCAGTACAGATTTCGACCGGTGATATTTTACGGAATGCCGTTAAGGCCGGGACAGAACTCGGCAAAACAGCAAAGGGTTTTATGGAACGGGGCGAACTTGTTCCTGATCAACTTATCATGGATATTATGGAGGCAAGGCTGAAAGACCCTGATTGTCAGAAGGGATTCCTGCTTGATGGCTTTCCGAGAACAATTCCGCAGGCAGAGGCTTTGAAGAAATTGCTCGCCAAACTGAACATAAAACTGGACCGGGTCATTAATCTCGATGTTCCGAAAGATGTTATTCTCGACAGGCTTACCACAAGAAGAACCTGTTCAAATGCTGATTGTCAGGAGATATACAATATCAAAAGCAAACCGCCAAAGACAGATGGAACCTGCTTCAAATGCGGTTCACAGGCGATACAGCGTGCAGATGAAACGGAAGAGGCCATTACAAAAAGGCTCGAAACTTACAATGAAAAGACATCCCCTCTCACCAATTTCTATGAGAAAGAGGGACTTCTCAAATCTATCAGCTCATTAAGCAGCGAAGAAATTGTTGCTCAGGTCAAAGCAGCGCTAAGATAAAATCCAGCCCTTAGCTCTCAGCAGTCAGCATTCAGCTTTTTTAAAAAAGGTAGAGAGGCTGATTGCTGAAAGCTAATCCTTAGTACGCCATCCACATCCACTGTAGCCTTTTCTCTATTCTCCACTGTTTGAATCTCAGGAAGATTTTTTAGTATTAAGCCGACTTCCTCTTATTTTTGACCGCACCTCAAAAACTGTACAGGCCACTATGTTAGTCTTCCGGCTTTCAAGGCAAGCCTATACCCTAAGGAACTGTGCGGTCTGATCGTGTTGTATTCCATTCTCCAATTTTCTATCAATACCTTTGCCACAAGAAGTGTGGTAAATATCTCACCATCCAGAAGCTCATCTCTCAGTTTCCCGTTGAATGATTCGACGTAGCCGTCTTGGTCTGTTTTTCTGCTTCCGTAACCCATCCGCCCCCCATTGCCTTATAGATATTCACGAGGGCCACCAGGTTGCCTCCCCGTGTCTGCACTACACTCAATTCAGAGGGGAAGAGCTGCGCCTCTGCATAAAGAACATTAAGGTAGGGCGCATATCCCCCCGTATACTGAAGCCGGGCGAGACGGGCATATTCCTTGTATGAGGCAACCTTCTTCTGCTCTGCCGAAAGCTGTTCCCCCAGTTTCTGACTCGAAATCAGGGCATTCTCAACATCGGCAAAGGCCTTCTGGATCGTCTGTTCATAGGTGATGATCGCTGCCCTCTGGCCTGCCTCCGCCCCTCTCACCTGACCTTCGATATTGCTTGCTGTAAAGATGGGACCAATGAAGGAGCCGCCGTAATTCCAGGTGTTGCTTGGCCCTCTGAAGAGGTCGGAAAGATTGGTGCTTGATCCGCCGTAGGCGCCGGTCAGGGATATGGACGGAAAGTAGAGGGCCTTTGCTGCCCCTATCTGGGCATTGGCAGCAATCAGATTCTGTTCCGCCTGGAGGATATCAGGACGACGTTCGAGCAGTTCCGAGGGAAGCCCCGCAGGGATTGCCGGCATGGCAAGCTCATGAAGCTGCTTACCCCGGGGCATAGGGCCCGGGTTGCGACCGAGAAGAACCGAAAGGGCATTCTCTGTAGTCACGATCTGGCTCTCAATCTGGGGTATTGTCGCTGCAGCGGTTTCATATTGGGTGCGGGCCTGTTCAACTACCATAAGAGAGACCTGGCCGTATTTATATTGCAGTTCGAAAAGTTTTACCGATTCGGAGTAGGTGGCAAGGGTCCGTTTTGCGATTACAAGCTGTTCATCAAGGGCACGGAGATTAATATAGGATGAAGCGACCTCGGCGACAAGGGACAGGACGATGCCCCTCCTTGCCTCCTCGCTTGCCAGCACATTGGCCCGTGCCGCCTCGGTCAATCTCCTGATCTTACCCCAGAGATCAATCTCCCAGGTGGCGCCCCCGAGTATCTGGAGGCTGGCAGAGGGATTATTGTACAGCACAGGTTGCGAGTTGGTCCCTGAAAGGCGTTGGTTGGAACCGGTCCCGTTGTAATTGAGCTGGGGGAAAAGGCTCGACCTGGTGGTCATGAGGATGCCTGCAGCCTGTTCAACCCGGGCAGCGGCAATCTTCACATCCTTGTTGTTGAGAAGGGCCTCGGTGATGAGCTGGTCAAGGACCGGATCGCGAAACTGTTTCCACCACTCTGTATTGGCAGTCCGGGCAGTCTCGGCCGGTTCGTATCTGAAGGCCGTCGGCGTGTCAATGCGGGGCCGAAGATAGTCAGGGCCGATTGCGCAGCCGACGAAAGACAGGGCAATTATAGAAACGATCAGTATTCGGTTCATATTATTTGCCCTCCTCGGTTGTGTATGGTTTAGGAGCCGGAGGTTCCCCTTCGGAAATTGCCTTCTTCTTCTTTTCAGAACCTTCAGCGAGCCGGTCAAAGAGGTAGAAGAAGAGGGGCACATAGAGCATGGCCAGAGTTGCCTCGCCGATCATGCCGCCCATGATGCCGGTGCCTATGGAGTGACGGGCATTCGCGCCGGCCCCCGTTGCCAGGGCCAGAGGCAGCACACCCAGAATAAAGGCCAGGGATGTCATAATAATAGGCCGGAGCCGCTCCTCGCCTGCCTTTATGGTGGCATCCATGATCGAGAGTCCCTGCTTGCGGAGCTCGACCGCAAAGGTTACCCGCAAGACCGCGTTCTTGGCCCCAAGTCCAATCAACACGAGGAGTCCGATCTGAAAATAGACATCGTTTTCAAGACCCCGCAGCCAGTTAAACATGAGAGCGCCGAGAATGCCGAAAGGCACCGCGGTCATGACGGAACCGGGAAGAGTCCACGACTCGAACTGGGCGGCCAGTATAAGAAAAACGATGATGAGACCGAATGCAAAAGCTGCTGTAGAGGTTCCACCCGATTTCTTTTCCTCGTAGGCCATACCTGACCACGCAAAGTCATAGCCTTTGGGAAGCACCTCCTTCGCCACCTCCTCTATTGCCTTGATTGCACTTCCGGAGCTATGCCCCGGCGCAGCGCCGCCCGTGATCTGGGCAGCAGGAAAACCATTGAAATGAGGAAGGAAGTCGGGGCCTGTGATATAACGGGTTGTCACAAGGGCCGACAGGGGTACCATCTGGCCATTACTCGACCTCGTGTAAAGCCTTGTGATATCGGAAGGTTTACGCCGGAAAGGGGCGTCCGATTGTAGGACCACGTTCCATACCCTGCTGTATTGGTTGAACTGACTGACCTGGATCGATCCGAACTGGGCCTGAACGGCATTGTACACATCCTCCACGGGCACGCCAAGGAGTACTGCTTTGGAACGGTCAACTTCGGCTTTCAACTGTTGCGATGCAGCGCGGAAGGTCGTATTGAGGTGAGCGAGTTCCGGCCTCGTCCGGGCTTTGGCGATAAACTGCTGGGTAATATCATCAAGCCGTTTGGGATCTCCCGCACCTTTGTCCTGAATCCAGAACTCGAATCCCCCTGTAGTGCCGATCCCGGGGATACTCGGCGGTTCGATGGGGATAACCACTCCCGTATCTATCGCCCGCGCCTTGGCGGCAATATCCCGCACTACTGCGCCGGCGCTCTCTTTTTGAGCCCGTTCTTTTGTAGAATACCGTTTCTTGAAGTCTTTAAAGGTCACAAAAAAGGTCGCCACGTTCGGTTTGTATTGACCGTCAATGATACTGAAGCCGTTGAGGATGGTTCGATGGGCCACTGCCGGATTCTTTGCAAGCAGCTCATCCACCTTGGCTGTCGTCTGAGACGTTCGTTGCATGCTTGCCGCGTCGGGCATCATCACCTGGATAAACATGTAACCTTGGTCCTCATTAGGCACAAAACTGGTCGGGATGCTCATGAAAAGATGAACCAGCCCCCAGATCATGAATGCGAGAAGCACAAAGGCGATGGTCATCCGTTTGATCATGAGCACCACCGCATCGCCGAACATTACGGTAAAACGGTCGAACCCCCGGTTAAACCATGCGAAGAAACGGCTGAAATATTTAAAAATGCCCCGCTCGGAGGGGACCGTATGTTTCAACATGAATCCGCACATGGCAGGACTCAGGGTAAGGGCCGTAAAACCTGAGAGAGTCACGGAGATTACGATGGTAATAGCGAACTGCTTGTAGAGCTGTCCTGTGGTACCGGGAAGAAAGGCTGCGGGAATAAAGACCGACGCCATGACGAGCACAACCGCGATGAGGGATGACCCGATCTCCCCCATGGCCTTGATGGTAGCTTCCTTGGGAGGAAGCCCCAGCTTGACCATGTTTCGTTCCACGTTCTCCACAACCACGATGGCATCGTCCACAACCATACCGATGGCGAGAATAATACCGAAAAGGGTGAGAAGGTTTATGGAGAATCCGAGGGCCAGCATACCGGCAAAAGTACCGATCAGAGAGACAAAAATTGCAACGATACAGATGATGGTGGAGCGAAAACTCTGAAGAAAGAGGTAGACCACCAGAATCACGAGCAGAATGGCTTCGAACAGGGTGTGAATAACCTCCTCGATAGAGATCTGTACGAAGTCGGTGGTATCCATGGAGACGACATATTCAATGCCGTCAGGCATAGTTGATTTCAGGTCCGCCATCACTTTTCTTACTGCCTTGGAAACCTCGATGCCGTTTGCCCCGGGCTGCTGATAGACAATGATGGGAGTGGAGGGCATTCCGTTCAGCTTATTGTCATCAATATACTGCCTGCGGCCCACCTCGGCACGGGCAACATCCTTGACGCGGACTATGGCGGTTCCGTCAGCATCCGCCCGGAGGATAATGTTTTCGTACTCGGCAGACTGCATAAAGGGAGCCTGGGTCACCACGGGGAAGGTCAACTGCGTCTTGTCATCGCTCGGCTCCTGACCCACCTGGCCTGCCCCGAAAAGGGCATTTTGATTCGCCACAGCCCGCTGGATATCGGAAGTCGTAATGCCCAAGGAGGCCATCTTGTCCGGATTCATCCAGATGCGCATGGCCTGGTCCGGTACGCCGGGGATCGCCGCCTGTCCAGCCCCGTTCACCCTCTTAATTGCGTCGAGGACGTAGACGTTGGTATAGTTCGTCACATACTCTGGACTGTAGCGGCCATCCTTATTGTAGAGAGAGACAACCATCAGAGGGCTGGCAGATTTTTTCTGAACCGAGACCCCGTACTGAGTCACCGTCTGGGGGAGCTGCGGCGTGGCAAGAGCGACTCGGTTCTGCACCAGCACCTGAGCCATATCCGGGTCGGTGTCCAGAGTAAAATAGACCGTAATCGTCATTTGACCGGTATTGGAACTGACAGAGGTCATGTAAATCATGTTGTCCACACCGTTGATCTGGGTCTCGATGGGCGCGGCCACGGAATCGCCGACAGTCTTCGAATCGGCCCCGGGATAGGTGGTCGTCACCTGAATCTGTACCGGAGTGATCGTCGGGTATTGAGCCACCGGCAGGAGCTTCATCGCCACCAATCCGGCAATCACGATAATGAGGGAGATGACCGTTGCAAAGATGGGACGTTCTATAAAAAATTTGGAGAACATAGCCCGTTACCTCCCCTGAATACCGCTTTTGGCGGAAACAGGCTTTTCTGCGGCGGTCTTTGGAGCAACGGCAGCAGAGGCAGGGGTCGGGGTATAAGGCTTCACGACAACAACCGCTCCCGGTGAAAGCGTGAGGGCACCATCGACAATCACCTGCTCACCCGCGCGGAGGCCCTCTTCAACGAACACGTCGTTCCCTATCCAGTCGCCAATCACCACAGGGCGGGCCTCAACCTTGTTCTCTTTCCCTACCACCCAGATAAAATGGCCCTTGGCCCCCTGCTGTACTGCCCTCTGGGGCACTGCAACGGCATTGGGTCTAACCGCTCCGAGGAGATGGACCGTAACGAACTGGCCGGGTCTCAACATGTCTTTCGGGTTCGAGAGGGTACTTCGAACGAGAAACGTCCCTGTCTGCTGGTTATACTCCGCATCGGAGAATGAGATGACGCCCTTTCTCGGATACACGAAACCGTCGGCAAGGATGATTTCCACCTGGTAGTGTTCTCCCTTGGGCACCTTGATCAAGCCGGCCATCGCCTGACGGCGGAATTTGAGTATGTCATTTTCCGATATGCTGAAGTTGACCCAAATGGGATCTGTCTGGGCCACGTACGTGAGAAGGCTATTCTGCTGGTTCACATAGGCTCCTTCCTGGACCCGGGCATAGCTTGAAAGTCCTGCCAAAGGGGCAGTGATGGTGCAATAGCCAAGATTGAGCTTCGCCTGCTCCACCTCGGCTTTAGCCGCCTCCACCGCTGCCGCTGCAGTCTGTTCCTGTCCCGTAGCGTCGTCCAAATCCTTCTGGGAGAGGGCATTCTGTTCGGTCAGGGGTATTACCCGTGCAAGGTTTAATTGGGCAGTCCTCAGACGGGCCTGCTGCTGGACAAGGGCGGCCTGAGCCGCATCAAGCTGTGCCTGGAAAGGTTTGGGGTCCATTTTAAACATCACTTCGCCCGTTTTTACAACAGCCCCTTCGGTATAGATACGTTTATCAAGAAAACCGTTTACCCGTGCCCTGATTTCCACCTGGTGTGAGCTTTTGGTCTGACCCACAAACTCAAAAACCACCGGGGTATCCTTCGGTTCCACCTTGATTACCGTCACCTGAGCAGGGGGAAGGGTACCGGTCTTAGCCTCCTTTTTGCAGCCGCCCGTAAAAACGAGGGTCGAAGTTATGGCGATCAATACAATGAGCGAGAGAGGAAAAGGGTTTGTAAACCGGGACCGGAAAAATTCTGCATGGTTCATGGATTTGCCTCCATACTTAAAAGTAACTCAACGGTGATGCCCTTGCCGTGAGGGAATAAGAAAATCATATCATTCCCTCAAAGGGATTGCCATTACCTTTCAACAAGGTCTTACAGGCAGGGTGTTTATTGTGTGGTTCATATCCAGCCTCTTTTCAAGGGATCGGGCATGGTGCGACATGCCAGATCTCGGAGGCGTATTCGGCGATGGTGCGGTCGCTCGAGAACCTGCCGGAACTGCCTATATTCAGGACGACTTTGCGCGCCCATCCCTGTCGGTCCCCATAGAGCTTGCAGATCCGCCAGTCTGCCTCCAGATAAGACTTCAAATCTGCAAGGTGCATGTAGTGGTCTCCGTTACGGAGGAGTGTATCACAGAGGGGGGCAAAAACACCGGGTTCATAACGGCTGAAGTGGTCCCCAGAAATTAGGTCAAGGGCCGCCCGGGTCTCTGGTTCATTGTTATAGTGCCAGTAAGGATTATACCAGCTTCGGCTGTCCACCACCTGCTCTGCCGTAAGGCCGAAGAGGAAAAAGTTCTCCTCTCCCGCCTCCTCTGCCATCTCAATGGTGGCGCCGTCACGGGTCCCTATGGTCAAGGCGCCGTTCATCATGAATTTCATATTGCTCGTGCCGCTTGCTTCAAATCCGGCGGTTGAAATCTGGTTTGACACATCACTTGCAGGAATAAGCCTCTCTGCGAGGGAGACACAGTAGTCGGGCAGAAACAGCACCTTGAGGCGGTTGCGCATCAAGGGATCACCTTCGATGGTTCCTGCGAGGTTGTTAATGAACTTTATTATCAGCTTGGCCAGGTTGTACGCAGGGGCTGCCTTGCCCGCAAAAAAGAAGGTCCGGGGTGTGATGTCGAGATCGGGGTTTTCCCTAAGGCGGTTGTACAGCACGACAATGCGAAGGGCATTGAGCATCTGCCGCTTGTATTCATGGATACGTTTTATCTGGCAGTCAAAAATCGTATCCGGATCGACTGTCAGTCCCGTTGCCGATTTGAGCCAGTCGGCAAATCGCCTCTTTGCGTTTCCTTTTGCCTCCATGATTTTGTTACAAAAACCCTTGTCATCAGCGAGGGGGACAAGCATTTTTAGTTGACTAAGGTCAGTGATCCAGCTATCACCGATGGCTTCGGTAATCGTTCCGGTGAGCTCAGGGTTTGCGAGCAGCAGCCACCGTCGAGGCGTGACGCCGTTCGTCTTGTTGTTGAAACGCTCCGGGAACATATCCGCCAGATCCTTGACCGTCTGGGTGCGGAGAAGCTCCGAATGGATGGCGGCAACACCATTGGTGCTATGGGTGCCCACAATCGCCAGGTTGGCCATGCGAATTTTCTGTTCCGGTCCTTCCTCAACGATACTGACCCGTTGAATCAGACCATCATTTCCAGGAAAGCGGACCTTGGCCTCATCAAGGAGGCGATGGTTGATTTCATGGATAATCTCCAGAAGGCGAGGCTGCATAATGTCAAACCATTCGTGGGGCCATTTTTCGAGGGCTTCAGGCAACAGGGTGTGGTTTGTATATGCCAAAGTCCGTTTGGTGATATCCCACGCCTCGTCCCATCCAAGGCAGGCATCGTCGAGGAGTATGCGCATCAGCTCAGGGACAGCCATGGATGGGTGGGTATCATTGAGCTGGATGGCAACCTTTTCAGGCAGGGCGGTCCAATCTGTGTTAGTGCGCCGGAACCGTCGTATGAGGTCTGCAAGGGAGCATGCTACGAGGAAATATTCCTGTACAAAGCGCAGTCCCTGTCCCATACTGGTGGAATCGTCAGGATAAAGCACCCGGGTAAGGGATTCGCTCGCAAGGGTGCCAGCCAAAGCAGCAACAAAATCGCCGCTGCTGAATGCCTGAAAATCAAAGTAATCAGGCGCTGCGGCGGCCCAGAGTCGCAGCGTATTTACAGTCTTACCGCCGTAACCAACTACAGGGCGGTCAAAGGGCATACCAAGGAGAGTGGCTGGACGGCCTACGACTGCCCGCAGACTCCCCCCGCTTATTTCGAAGGAGGAATTGAGCTTAACTTCCACCACCCACTCCGGGCGCGCCACCTCCCAGGGGTCCGGGCTGCGGAGCCAGTTGTCGGGCTGCTCACGCTGCCAACCATTCTCAATAGTCTGCCTGAAGATACCATACTCGTAACGGAGTCCGTAGCCCATGGCAGGAAGATGCATAGAGGCCATGGAGTCGAGGAAACATGCTGCCAGCCGTCCGAGTCCGCCGTTACCCAGGCCCGCGTCCGGCTCCTGTTCGAGCAGGTCAATCCAGCCGATCTTACCATCATCGGGGTTCTGCTCCACAAGGGAACTGAGGAGCATATTGGTCACGTTGTTCGCCAGGGAACGGCCCATAAGAAACTCCATGGACAAATAATAGATCCGTTTCACATTATGCTGCTCATACATACCCCCTGTAGCAATCCAGCGCTGCGAGAGTATGTCCCGGACGGAGCGTGCCGCTGCCTCAAAACGTTCACGGGGACCGGTAGCAGACTCTTTGATGACATTGTCGAAGATGAGGTGCCGCTCATAAAGCCCGTCCCTGCCGGTAAACTGTACCGGACCACATCCGTACTGTTTTATAAGCTCCGCCATTAGGGTATTTTCGCCTGGGCTCCGGGATTTCAGGGTACCTTTTCCGTTAACCATGTTTTTTCCTTTCTTTGCTGTCATATCATCATCCTTTCCCAGTCGGGTTTCTCTTAATGAATCATATTATGCTGCGGTAAACCATAAAATCATCAATCTTGCATAAAAAATCCTAATTAATCCTTCTAAATATCGCCATATCGCCTGACGAAGTTTTTCCCCGTCTTTTCTCCTCTAATCCGAGCGATACCAACCGTGCCATGAGGATCGCGGGGTAAAGCTGTCCGATGAGGGCCTTAACCATGGCAAAGGACGGGCTATGGGGGTATGTCTCCAAAACCGACGGCGGTCAACGTCACGATGTTGAAATATGGTTTTCATGCCAACACGATGCTCTTCATACAAGCGTTCTATTTATCCGTTCCAGAATGTATGACTGATTGGTGCAACAAAACTTTGATTACCCTTATTGACCGCTTTATTCTTTTTATATCGGTTTGTCATTACACCCTTAAAAGGATTTTCCTATATTCTCAATTTTATTTCAAATAGAAAAACCTCCACAACCTTTATCAATTACCATTTGCAATGGAGTATCATGTGTGAAAGCGGCAAACCCACGCTTTTAGGAAGTTGTCGATTACGTATAGCAGGAAGACATGAGGGCCAAGCAATCGAGAGGCACTCATATACTTCCTGTGACGAATATGTCTAAACCCTTGATGTTCCCCCCGCCCAACTGGGCCATGGTTTGTGCGGCAACGGTCAATCCTTCTTTGAGATATATCCCGTCAATACCCGGAACAGCGTAGGAATAGAAAAGAACATTGCGCGTATTATCCCTCACTTTTGTTTTTTCATCTGCCCCCTGGCAAAGTACGCAGATGATGTCCTTTTCGTCCCGTAGCACTATTTCTCCTTCTGTCATTATGAATTGGCGACCTCCCATTCCAACACTCGTCTCCACTCCCCGGGCTACATCGAGCATGAACCTGCCTTCGATCCGATCAAAATCAGTGACTGCCACGAGGATACCGGCACACATCTCGGCCATAAAGTGAGCATCGACCATGAGGTTGTATCTCGGAAACCCGCTCTGGATTGTTCTCTTAAGATGCTGGGGCAAGGGACATTCGAATCCGAAGCTCTGAAAAAACTGATCGTAGATATCGATACGCTGAGAGATACCAGCAAGTGTTTCCCGCTTTCTCATTCTTCGCAGGAGATTTCGCTTGTATTGATCAAATCCTGTGCTGTCGCTTAAGGGCCGGCAGTCCGAAATGAGCGTCAACCCAAACGCCACACCCGGGTACTTAACTTCATAGGCAGACGAGATTGAAAAATCTATCCATGTTGTCATCTTCTTTTCTTCCACATCAGACCTCGTAGTCAAAAACACTTTTCATGCAATTTTAGCACAAGATTGCAAATACGTCTCCAACCATTTCAGGAAGCAAGCGACTGCGGATGTCACCTTCCACCATCCCATTGTCCCGCCTTCGGCAGGATTAAACCGTACGGATTGCGACGGTGATTCAGTGAATAGTAGTCTAAAATCAGTCGTTAGTCGTTAGTGAATAGTGAACAGTTAAAAGCATTTTGTCAAGCTCATTGTCATTCTCCCGTTCGGGGACAGGACTCTTTTGCCATATTTTAAACCCCCGTTACTCGTATCTTAACTGCAGTGAATAGTGGTTAGTCAAAAAACCATTCACCATTCACAGCATTTCATCTTTTCTGCCTTTTTAACTATTCACTATCTACTATCTACTATTCACTGCCTCTTTTACACCTGAGGGGGTTTTTCTTCTCCGGCGGAGGTTCCGGGGCAATCGGTATCCGCAGTTCCACTAAAGCACAGAAGACCCGCAGCTCATCAAGAAGCGCCTGAAGGTCAGGCCTTGTGTATTTTTTGGCGCCCATCTCAATAAATGACTCTACTGATCGTAAGACGGCAACATGTTTTGTTATGGACGGGAGCTTTGTGATGCCCGGGTCCGGTTTGGGTTTCTTCCATGCTGTAAGCAATTTCTCAAGTGCGAGATAGGTTACGGGCGTTTTCATAATGGCCTCAAAAATCTTATCGCGATCCGGACAATCGAGATTCGCGGCGAAGATATACCCTTGCGAAATAGACAGTGTTCCATCGGAAACCACCGTCCGAATCGTGTCAGGAAGCTTTAAAAGCGATAGCCCGTTAAACAGCGTCCTTGTTGTCTTTCCGACGATTTGAACAATCTCCGAAAATGTTTCGGAGAATCCATCTGCGACATATTCAGACCCCCGATCGTAACTAACCAGTTCCCTCATGATGTCATCCACATCATAGTTTTTATCAGGGAGTTTTGCCTGAATATATGCCAATATCCCTTTTGCCTGATCAATGGGATTTAAGTCTTCTCTATGAAGGTTTTCTGTCAATTGAAGGGCGATAGTCTCACCTGATTCCTTGCCTGCTTCTATGACCCGCACCGGTACTAATTCATGTCCAAGTTGCCGGGCTGCCTCCAGACGTCTCTCCCCGCAGATGAGGGTATATGAGTCACCGTCTCCTTTTGTTACAAGGAGAGGCTCTAAGATGCCTTTGTCTTTGATCGATTGCACGAGTGACTTGAATGAGTCCGATTCTGTATTAATATTCTATCGTA
>JAPLKA010000101.1 GCA_026388315.1 Pseudomonadota bacterium
CTGCCGAGGTCGAGCACTCGGGCCCCCGATTCCAGACGCAGCGCCGCGCCGAGAGTGGCGAGCTTTTCGGGTGTGATCGGGTTGTGGATGCGGTGAGCACTCTCAGTGATGTTGAATATCCGTGGGATGTCCACTGTGGAAAATCTCCTTATGGGTGTGAATAGATTCGGTCACGGCCTTACACAAAGCTGAGCCAGAGGCCTGATTTCAGGCCGATTGGCTCCAGCGATTCGTTGGAACTTTTTTGCCTCTATCTGCTTCTCCATGTTTTTGTTTTATTATATCTTCTATTCTGTTTTTTGTCTTTATTCTTCTTTCAACTTTCAATAAGATGAAAATCCCACCATTTTCAAGAACCTTCTTTTTTTGCCTTTCTGTACTCTATAAAAAACATTTATTATAAAGTTTTCATACTTGCTTGCACAGTGCAAGCAAAATATATCTAATTGTTCAAACCAAAGCCTGTATTGGCTTTACAGAGATTCTACTCTTTGCTCTCAATGTGAGAGCAAAGGCTACGGACACGTTGTCTGTAATCGCACAAAATGATCTGAAATCGATATTTATTTGTCATCTGGTTCCAACACAAAGTTCACCGGGAGCCGGATTTATCGGCGATCCGGTGCAATGACTTGTTATGTCCTTTGGCCGCAAGTTCCTGCTCGATCCTGTCGGATAGGAAAACCTTAACCAAAGACTGATAGGGTATGTCGCGCTTATTTGCCAAGAGCTTCAGTTCCTCAAGCATGGACTCCGGAAGACGCAGGGAAATAGCCTTTGCTGAGGGTTTTAGATTGGCCAAGGTAATTCTTTCTGCTTTTTTCCAGTCAACGTATTCGGTGGAATCGTGAGTTTGCCAAAAAGCCCTCTCTTCGTTTTCACTCTTAAATTGGGGAATCTTCTTCTTCATGGGTCTGGTACACCCTCCTTTCTTTCTTATTCATGTCTCTCGCGGAAATCACTCTGATCTTTTCCTTGCGGACAGTAAAGACCATAAACAGCAGTCTGCCCGAGTCAGTTTGCCCAAGCACGTAGAACCTATCTTCTGTTTCCGAGTGTTTCTCGTCATTACCGGCAATAACCGGAATGTTGAAGAAAACCTGCTCACACTCGACTGGCGTCACACCATGCTTTGTCTTGATCTTCCCGGAATTGTACTTGTCCCATTCGAACCCGCTACACTTAACAAGAATATCAGATATCATGATTCAAGTATATCCATATCATATACATGTGTCAATCTGTTTTGTGGGAGAGCATAACACGGGCATCAGCGGGAGGCCCTCTTTTTGGCCGATTGGCTGCATGCCATAGCGTACGCCCGGCATGGGCGTGAACTTATGGGGTGAAAGTCCCCTGTACGAGAACCAAAAGGTGTTCATATGTTGAATACTATCAAAAGTACGAGCCGAAGGCAAGGGCGATTTCGCGAGGAATGGTCTGAAGGAAGCCTAAGCGCAAAAGTGCAAGCCAAGCCTGTCCCGGACCTGATCCGGGAAACAGAAACCACATCACCCGCAAGCGGTGCCCGGCATCTTGCCAAGACGTTCGCGACCAACTGCGGTTTATCAAAAGAATATCTACAGGATCAGGGGCTTGTCTCCATACGCACATTGTGGATTGGGATTCACTATCCGGCTACGGCCCGATGACTTCTACGAACCGCCACGTGCGGACCCGCATGCGTGGTGGTGTGGGGAGGGACGGTTAAATGCCGTCCTTTACCCGATTAGGCCTGCTTGAGACAGAGCTTTCTGTTGATTGCACGGATAACTAGACCATAAGAAATGAATTCAGGCGCAATCACATCTCGGCGAGCCACCAGCTGTTGCGCGGCACAGCCGTTGACGATCCGCCGGATGCGCCAACGCATCACCGCGGCATCAGCGCGAACACACCC
>JAPLKA010000102.1 GCA_026388315.1 Pseudomonadota bacterium
CGTCAATAAATGTCGATAAGGAACAGATCGGCAGGGCATTCTTAAATGTGACGATCAATGCCGTTGAGTCTATGCCTGATGGTGGCAAAATGACAATAATTACAGAGATTGAAGGAGATTTTCTTGTCGTGAAGATCCAGGATACAGGGGAAGGGATCCCTGAAGACGATATTATCATGATATTTGACCCTTTTTTCAGCACTAAATCATCGGGGACAGGCCTGGGTCTGTCAACAACATACGGGATTATTGCAAGTCATGACGGGACCATAACTGTAGAAAGCGAGAGGGGAAACGGCACTGTCTTTACAATCTCTTTACCCGTAAGATAGGGATAGGTGGAAAGCCCATGTACGAACTAAAATACGATATCAGAAGAGGAGCGGATACATACAGATTGATCTATCACTCCAAGCTAAGGAAGTGGATATTAAAAGGCATTATAAAGTATGATGAAGCCCTCGTCTGGCGAAGCGGGCTTTCGGGCTGGCGCAAGCCTGAAGAGCTCGAAGAACTGAAGCCTTATTTTGAACAGTATGAAGAAAAGTATCTAAGAAGCAAAGAAGTGGAGGTAAGGCCGCACCTGTTTTCAAAAAAGTTGATAAAGAATATCCTGATAATAGACGACGAAGGGGACTTGTGCTGGCTCTTGTCTAACATCTTGCAGGGCAAAGGGTATCATGTATCGACTGCCAATACCATACGTGATGGCATGGCCCGCCTCAAGGAGGCGCCCGATTTATTGTTTCTGGACTTGAAGCTGCCTGACGGGGATGGAATGGATATGCTTCCCAGGATCAAGAGGATAGCCCCGCAGACATTGGTGGTCATCATTTCCGCCTATGGCAGTGAAGAAAAGAAGGGAACGGCAAAAGACGCGGGGGTTTGCGGTTTTCTTGACAAGCCGTTTACTGAGGAAAAGATTTTGGAAACCATAGAACAATTTCAAGAGTAGGGGGCAAGGTGAAAGGAGGGAAGAACCGAACCGGCGAGACGGCGTATCGGCGAAACGGCGATGAAGGCAGTGAAAGGGGAAAGAGGCAGGCGAGAGGCAATAGGCTATGGGTAATAGGCGATATAAATGTTCACTATTCACTAACGACTATTCACTGAAGTAGCTGAAGGCAGGAGATATCGCGCATGAAAATATTGATCGCTGAAGACGATTTTACGACACGCACAATCTTGGCAGAGGTGCTGACAAAGCAGGGCCACGAGGTAGTGGCAACGGTGAACGGCGCCGAGGCTTGGGCAGCTATGCAGCAGCCCGATACGCCCCACCTGGCCATTCTCGACTGGATGATGACCGGAATGAACGGCATTGAAGTGTGCCGCCGTGTCTGCACCCTGGAAACCGATGATCCGCCCTACATTATTATACTTACGGCCAAAGGCGAAAAGGCAGATATTATTGCGGGGCTTGAGGCGGGGGCCAACGACTATCTGGTCAAGCCCTTCGACCTGGGCGAGCTTCACGCCCGGGTCAACGTCGGTCGGCGCATGGTTGAGCTACAGGCCGCCATGGCCGACAAGGTGCGGCAACTGAGGGAAAGCGAACAAAAATACCGCTCCATATTTGAAAACTCCGTGGAGGGCATCTTCCAGACCTCGCCGGAAGGACAATTCCTCAATATCAATCCATCTTATGCCCGAATGACCGGATACGCATCACCGGAAGAAGTGATGGAAAGCATTACAAATGTCGACCATCAAACCTATGTCAATCCTGAGGACCATGCACAATTCAAGAGACTCATTGAAGAACAGGGCATCGTTGAAAACTATGAGGTACAGCATTACTGTAAAGACGGCTCTACCATCTGGGTGTCGATTAATGCCCGTTGTGTGCGGGATGAATATGGTGCCCCTATGTACTACGAGGGCACTCTTGAGGACATCACCCCCCGTAAACTTGCCGAGGAAGAGCTGAAACAGACCCTGGAGAAACTCAGAAAATCCTTAGTCGGCACTATCAATGCCATGTCTTTAACGGTTGAGACACGAGACCCTTATACCGCAGGTCATCAGAGGAAGGTATCAAGCCTTGCCCGTACCATAGCACAAGAGATAGGTCTGCCAAATGATACGGTTGATACTATCCGCATGGCAGGCATCATCCATGATATCGGAAAAATCTCCGTCCCTGCCGAGATACTGGTAAAACCCGGCAAAATAACAGACATAGAAATGAGCCTCATCAAAGTCCATTCACAGACAGGATACGACATACTGAAAGATGCAGGATTGCCCTATCCCATAGCAGAGATAGTCCTCCAGCACCATGAACGGTTAGACGGTTCAGGTTACCCCCAGGGTCTCAAAAATGGCAAGATACTCCTTGAAGCACAAATCATTGCTGTAGCTGACGTAGTTGAAGCCATCGCCTCCCACCGTCCCTACAGGCCGGCACGCGGAATCGATGTAGCCCTTGAGGAGATAGAAAAGAACAAAGGCATCCTTTATGGTTCTGAGGTGGTGGAGATGTGCGTTAAATTGTTTCGGGAAAAAGAATTTAGTTTTGAGTGTTGAGTTTTGGGTACTGTCAACATAATTGTGTAAATTTTTTATAGAGGGGCAAATTAGGACGTACCTTCCCTATTTTCGTTGTTCTCCAGTTCATCTCCATCTTCAGTGAGATAAATGCCAGGAGCA
>JAPLKA010000103.1 GCA_026388315.1 Pseudomonadota bacterium
GCCTACCCGATAAGGAAATGCATATGTCTCCATAAGATGAGAGAACTTTTATAGAGATTGGCCGGTATAACTCGAAAGGAAGAAGGAACATGCTTATGGAAAAATTGATTATTTCACAGGTTCGTACCCGCTTGCGGGTCGTGGCTTTGCTGACAGAGGGGGCGACCCCCTTACGGGGACAGGCGCAAGCCCCGGTATTAAATATTTAGCTCACACCGTGAGCGAGAGGGGGAGTCTCTGGCGGCTTTGCTGACAGAGGGGGCGACGCAAGCCCCAGCAATAGATGAAAGCGTATATCAAAATAGATCAAGAACGTTGTAAAGGTTGTGCACTCTGTATGGAGTTCTGTCCAAAAAAGGTTATTTTCTTCTCGGATAAACTCAACCAAAAAGGGTATTTTGTTGCTGAATTTAAGGAGAATCCGGAGACGGAATGTACGGGGTGTGCCACATGTGCAATCATGTGTCCTGAAGTAGCCATAGAGGTATACAAGAATTGAAAAGGCTGATGAATGGTAACGCTGCGTTGGGGGAAGCTGCAGTACTTGCAGGGTGTGCCTGCTATTTCGGGTATCCCATTACACCGCAGAACGAATTAACGGAGTATATGGCAAAGAGAATGCCCGAAACAGGAGGGGTTTTTATTCAGTCCGAGAGCGAGATTGCAGCGATTAATATGGTTTTGGGCGCCAGCGTTGCAGGCGCCCGCGCAATGACGTCCTCAAGCAGTCCTGGCATGAGTCTCAAACAGGAGGGGATTTCCTACCTGGCCGCTGATGAACTTCCTGCTGTTGTAGTAAACATGGTGAGGGGTGGTCCCGGAATGGGGAACATATCTCCTGCCCAATCAGATTATATGCAGGCTACCAGGGGAGGCGGACACGGGGACTACAAAACAATCGTTCTTGCACCGGGCTCTGTGCAGGAACTGACCGAGATAGTACCCCTTGCCTTTGAACTTGCTGACGAATACAGAAATCCTGTTGTTATTCTCGGGGATGGCATGCTCGGACAGATGATGGAGCCTGTAAGCTTCGATAATATTAAACCCCCGAAGGTATACCCGAAAGATTACATTTTAACTGGTGCACACGGAAGACCTTCCCGGATGGTTCGTTCGCTCCTCTTTGATACAAAGGAAGAAGAAGAGCATAATTGGAAGCTTTTTAGAAAATACCAGCGCATAGAGCAGAACGAAGTCCGCTATGAAACATTTATGATGGAAGATGCAGATATGGCAGCAATAGCATATGGCATCGGAGCACGGATCGTGAGGGGGGCTATCAAGCGATTGCGCCAGGAGAATCTGAAGATCGGGATGATCCGTCCTATTACGCTATGGCCCTTCCCGGCCAAAATAATCCAGGAAACGGTGAAAAAGGTGTCAGATTTCTTTGTGTTCGAGATGAGCACGGGGCAAATGGTGGAAGACGTAAAACTCTCGCTGGAGGGGAAAGGACATATACATTTTTACGGAAGACCGGGCGGGGTGATCCCAACGCCCATAGAACTTTACAGGATCATATCGAGGCACTATTATCAGGCCCGGAGGAGAAAGAAGCAGTGACTGAGGTAAAACTTGAAATGCGAAACTGGAAACGCGAAACGCGAAAAGTGAAAATAAAAACCCTATGAAACAAGTATATTCAAGACCGAAATCGTTAAAGGAGGCCCATTTCCACTATTGCCCCGGTTGCGGTCACGGAATTATCAACCGACTTATTGCCGAAGTGATTGACGAGATGGGTTTGAGGGAAAAGGCAATCTGTGTAGCCCCGGCAGGGTGCGGCATGCTCATATATAACTATTTTGATATGGATACTCTGGAGTCTGCACACGGAAGGGGCGCTGCAGTGGCTACAGGCATCAAGCGTGTGAGACCGGATAATCTTGTCTTCTCATACCAGGGCGACGGTGATCTTGCTGCTATCGGTACAGCCGAAGGTTTCCACGCTGCGAACCGTGGCGAGTTAATCACGGTGATCTTTGTTAATAACGGCGTCTACGGCATGACAGGTGGGCAGATGGCACCGACTACACTTTCAAAACAGGTAACCACGACAACACCTTACGGAAGGGATACGGTTTTAGCCGGTCATCCGGTAAGGATTTGCGAGGTTTTTGCTGTTCTTGACGGCACATCCTATCTTGAGCGTGTGGCAGTGAATAAACCCGCCGCAATTATAAAGGCAAAAAAGGCTATAGCAAAGGCATTTCAGCACCAATTAGATAAAACCGGTTTTTCACTCGTTGAGATACTCTCTCCATGTCCTACAAACTGGAAGATGAACTCCGTTGAGGCCTGCAAATGGATTGATGAAGTTATGAGCAAGAAATTCCCCATAGGACTCGTGAAAGAGGTAAAATGCTGACCAAAACAATCTTTTCAGGATTTGGCGGACAGGGTGTGCTTTCCATTGGTTTTACCGTGGCGAATGCCGCAATGTTTGAAGGGAAATACGTGACGTACCTCCCGTCTTACGGAGTAGAGGTAAGGGGTGGTACTGCGAATTGTACAGTAGTGGTTTCTGATGAAGAGATTGCATCACCCGTTGCTTCTGACCCGGAATTTATCGTTGCCATGAATCAACCCTCATTTGCGAGATTTCAGAGCATACTCCAGTCAGGTGGACTTTTATGCGTGAACTCATCTATTGTAGATGCAACATCTGCAAGAGGTGATATAGAAGTTCTGGCTGTTCCCACGAGCGAACTTGCAGAGAAACTGGGAACTATCAAGGTGGCCAATATGATCATGCTTGGCGCTTTCATTAAGGCAAGCATGATCATCTCTTTCGATTTTCTCATAAAAAACCTTACCGGGATACTCGGTGAAGGGAAATCGAAGCTTATAAAACTGAATAAAGATGCCCTTGAGCTCGGGTACAACTACGTTAAGGAGTGAGGTATATGGTTATTACACAAATTTCAGTCAGTCTGGAAAATGCACCCGGAGCATTGCTGATTATAAGTGAGATACTCGGGAGAGAAGGTGTTAATATACGCGCTATATCAGTTGCCGACACCTCGGATATCAGCACGGTCAGGTTTGTGGTTGATGACCCTGTAAAGGCAAAAAATATACTTAAAGGAAATGGTTATTCCCCAAGGGAAACAGGGGTACTTGCCGTTGAAACACCGGATCATCCCGGAGGTTTGATAGCAGTTCTGAAACCCCTTAAAAGCGCAGGCATAAATGTCCATTACCTCTACCCGCACCTTGGAAGGGCAAGTAACAATGCAATCGTAATACTCGGGGTAGACAATACCGAAGAAGCACAGAAAGTTCTACAGCAGAACTGGGTCCGTACCCTCGGCAAAGAAGTTTACAGCATTTAATACAAAACAATAATGCTGAAAAACCGGTAGCCCCTGAACAGCAGAGAATCTTCTCGTATATTTTATTTTCCCCGATAATTTGATTTTACAGATTCCACACTCTTTTTTAATAAATCTGCTATACTTAGCTGTAAGGGGTTATGCCATCATAACAAAAGGCCGTAAAGGTTTTTGCTCGGCCCATTGAGTGTGTGTAATATGAAAGACCAGAATAAGACGAAAGAACAACTCGTAGATGAACTTGCAGCAATGCACCACCAGGTCGCCGAACTGGAAAAAGCAGAAAACATACGCAAACAGATAGGGGAGGCGCTGAAGGAGGGCGAGGAGCGCTACAAACGGCTTTTTGAATCGGTAACAGACTATGTATATACAGTTAAAATTGTCAATGGTCGCCCGGTTTCGACAACCCATGGTGTTGCCTGCCTGAAAGTGACCGGGTATGCAACCTTAGAATACGAATCCGACCCTGACCTGTGGTATCGGATGATTTATGCGGACGATCGGGACATTGTGCTGGAACAGGTTAACAGGCTGTTTGCAGGGAAACCTCCATCAACCGTTGAACACCGGATTATTCACAAAGATGGCTCAATCCACTGGATCAGTAATACGCCGGTCCCTCGCCATGATGAAGGCGGGCAGCTTATTGCGTATGACGGCATCATTACCGACATTACAAGACGTAAACAGATCGAAGAGGAACGGGAGGGGCTTATCCATGAGCTCAGGGATGCACTTTCCAAAATCAGAGCCTTAAGAGGGTTGCTTCCAATATGCGCTTCCTGTAAAAAAATACGTAATGACGAAGGCTACTGGGAACAGATTGAAGTCTACATAAGAGATCACTCTGAAGCAGATTTCAGTCATGGTATTTGTCCGGAGTGTGCAAAAA
>JAPLKA010000104.1 GCA_026388315.1 Pseudomonadota bacterium
AATTACCGCAGTATCACCGATAATGCACTGAATGGTATATATCAGACAACCAAAGATGGAAAATTTCTGATGGCCAACCCTGCTTTTTTCAGTATGCTGGGCTATGCATCGTTTGAAGAGATGGCAGCATCGATTACCGACATAACACATGAGTTCTATGTGAATCCTGAAGACCGTCAATATGTTAAGCGGATTCTCGAAAAAGAAGACACAATAAGAAAATTTGAAACACAGTTTTATAAAAAAGACAGAAGCAAAATGTGGGTTTCTATAAATATGCGAAATGTCCGTGATGCTGACGGAACATTTCTCTATTATGAAGGCATTGACGAGGATATCACCTTCCGCAAACAAGCCGAAGAAGATCTCAAACAGACCACGGAGAAGCTGAGAAAATCCTTAGCCGGCACCATTCAGGCCATGTCACTCACCGTTGAGACAAGAGACCCCTATACCGCAGGTCACCAAAGGAAGGTATCAAGCCTTGCAAGAACAATCGCCCAGGAGATGGGACTCTCAAAGGATGCCGTCGAAAATATCCGTATGGCAGGCATCATCCATGATATCGGAAAAATATCAGTCCCTGCCGAGATACTGGTAAAACCCGGCAAAATATCTGATATAGAAATGAGTCTCATCAAAGTCCACCCTCAATCAGGTTATGACATACTAAAAGATGTGGAGTTACCATACCCGATAGCCGAAATAGTCCTCCAGCACCATGAGAGATTAGATGGCTCAGGCTATCCACAGGGTTTAAAAGGTGACCAGATCCTCCTCGAAGCTAAGATTGTCTCTGTGGCTGATGTGGTTGAAGCCATAGCCTCCCACCGTCCTTACAGACCTGCAAAAGGAATAGAAGCAGCATTTGAAGAGATAGAGCGGAACAAGGGCACACTGTATGATGCAGAGACGGTGGAGGTGTGCCTTAAATTGTTTCGGGAGAAGGGGTTTAGTTTTGAACCAACGGAATCATAATTTGCTTTGTTTCTACCGTAATAATTATTTTTCCAAATCAACTACCCCGCAGCAAAGCTGCGAGGTATGTAAATGAATTCATATTACCCTGAGAAACCTGGGTTTCTCAGACACTTCCTTGCGGAAACCCCGGAGCAAGCTCCGAGGAATACGAACGATTTAAGCAACTAACGTATTCTTATCCAAATCCCGTCAATCTCTCACCGAGAGACCTTTTTCACCGGTCAGGTCCCCCCGAAAAGAGGCATGCCGCCCCGTAGGGAAGCACCACCCGCGTAGCCGATTGTTACCTTGTCTCCATCGACTATGACCGGGACCTCCATCTTTCCCCCGGAGTAGGCGAGCATTTCCTTCAATTTCTCCGGGTCTTCATTCACGTTGATATAGATGGCCTTATCCCCGTAGGCTGCCCGAGCCTGGTTGCAGAAGGGTCAAGTATCCGTGCCATAAATAATGATTTTATCTGCCACGATGCAGTTCCTCCTTGTAGAGCAACATCATAGGGTATTTTATTACCCTTTGTTGTCGGTTTGATTATCAGCGAACTCCTTGTATTCCTTCAAAAGGAGATAGGCGTACTCTCTACGGGTAACCTCCGACGAAGGGATAAAGTTGTTGTGGGCTTCCAGCTTTTTTATGATCTCTTCGGCGGTCTTTTTATTCGCCTGCTTGCCTTCAGAGTAAAGTTCGGCCATTATCTCGTTCAAACCATTAACAGCAACCTGTGTACCATCAATAAATCTTAGCGTACGCCGACTAACTGCCGGCGCGTCGGGATCGCCTCATGTAATTCACCCTATCACTGGAAAAATAGACATATTCCGTCTCCTCCATTGTTTTTTTACTGCCCGTCTGGCAAGTTATACGCAGTCCCCGACAGGCTCTGTCATTAATATACCAACCATTCGACCGGATAACCAGCTACAATGGCGACGAAAAAGACGTTCGGTGCGAACGCCAGGACCAGTTTCTTTTTGAACATGGAACCAAGTATTATCATCTCAGGAATGCTCGCGCCGGCCCCTCCGTCCACCTCAAGGTTGACAGAGCAACATGACCCTTGATCCGTTTTCTGCACAGTTGTCTTCACTTCCCCGGCAATCACCAGGAAAAATTTGCCGGCAGTGATAAAATTATTCATTTCGAACATATGTTTTATTCCTCCTAAAATTTACTCTTTTCAGCAGGCGAAGCTCTTAGCATACAAAGTGTGCGGGCGCCAAACACCTGTCACGAGGATACCGTTGGTGGCGATCTAAATCCGGTAGATGTGCTCCCGCGTCATCGGTAGCGAATTATTTAGTCCGTTGGTAAAAAGTATCTGATAAAGCCTTATGTCTCCCCATCGGAAGGCCGCTGCGCTGCCGTTCAGAAACATACGCCACATACGGACAAATCCATCGTCGAACATTTCTTTTATCCTTTGCGCGTTCGCCTCGAACCGTTTCCCCCACTCATCGAGGGTTTTGGCGTAATGAAGGCGAAGGTTCTCGACATCAACCGGGACCAACCCCCGTTCGCCCATAGTGCGGATAACACGATCAAGTATGGGTATATAGGTCCCGGGAAAAATATATCTTGTTAGCCAGGGGTCATCCGCGGTGTCGCGCTCTTTACCGATGGTATGCAGAAGACCGATACCGCCCGGTTTCAACAGTTCCCTTGCCTTTTCCATAAATGTAGGGATAAAACCTTTTCCCACATGCTCAAACATGCCGATGGAGACGAACTTATCGAACGGGCCTTTCATGTTACGATAGTCTTCAAGTGAAATGGTAATGTCTTTTTCAAATCCCTCCCTGGCCGCTCTTGCTCTCGCATATTCGGCCTGATGACTGGAAAGGGTACATCCTAAGCCCCTTACCCCGTAATGACGAGCGGCATAGAGAAGCATACCGCCCCACCCGCACCCTATATCTACCAGCGTTTCACCTTCCTTAAGGTGAAGCTTCCTGCAGATATGCTCATACTTTTGCTGCTGTGCCTGTTCGAGGGTATCCTCGTCGCTTCTGAAATAGGCGCAGGAATAGGTCATGCTTTCGTCAAGGTAATACCTATAGAATTCGTTTCCCAGGTCGTAGTGGTGGGCAATGTTTCTTGGCGATCTCCTGATGGTATTGAGGGATTTGATATGTTGCAGAAAAATGGCCATCCTGGTGCTCAGGGAGAGTTTTATATCCTGAAAACGGGGGTCAACGCCGAGACGGACAAACTGCTGGAAATCGCCATCCACATCGATGTTACCGGCAACATATTCTTCCCCGAACCCGAGCTCACCCTTGTTGAAAAAGTGTCTTGCCGCTGTTTTGGTGTTGAATGTAAGCGTAAAAACGGGTATACCATTGCTATACCTTTCTTTTTTCCCGTCCCAAAAACATACTTCAAAGGGGATATTCGGCAGATTATTACTTAATGTCCCCAACAATTCGTTAAGCGTTTTCTTCATAAGTTGCTCCTCAAATAGCAGGATGAGGGATTGTCCCTAATGCTTACAACTATAATAGCAGACTCCCGTCTGTGTTTCTACCGCATAAGGGAAATATTTTCTCTTTATCCATAAGGAAAGATGAACAAGGTTGATCAGCACCGGCACCTCTACAAGGGGACCGATGACGGCGGCGAAGGCCTGACCGGAATTGATCCCGAAAACTGCAACAGCCACGGCAATGGCAAGCTCAAAATTGTTTGATGCGGCGGTAAAGGAGAGGGTGGCAGCCTGTCCGTAATGTGCTTTTGCCTTTACGCTCATGTAAAAGGAAACAAGGAACATGATAACAAAGTAGATTAGTAACGGGATAGCAATCCTTACAACATCGAGGGGTATCTTAACGATATATTCGCCTTTCAGGGAGAACATGACAAGAATGGTAAAGAGAAGGGCAATCAGCGTAATTGGACTAATTTTCGGTATGAACTTCTCGTGATACCATGTTTTGTCTTTTACTTTTATAAGGACAAAACGGGTGATGACCCCGGCGATGAAGGGAATGCCGAGGTAGATGAAAACGCTCTCGGCGATCTGGCCGATGGTAATGTCAACAACCACACCTTTGAGGCCGAGCATGGGCGGCAGGACCGTGATAAAGATATAGGCGTACACGGAAAAGAAAAGGACCTGGAAGATGGAGTTAAATGCAACGAGACCCGCACAATATTCCGTGTCACCTTTTGCAAGGTCGTTCCAGACAATGACCATGGCGATGCAGCGGGCAAGGCCGATCATGATGAGGCCTACCATGTATTCCGGGTAGCCCCTGAGAAAAATTATGGCAAGGATAAACATGAGGACAGGCCCCACCACCCAGTTCTGAACGAGAGAGAGCCCCAAAACCTTATAATTCTTGAAGACTTCCCCCAGCTCCTCATATTTTACCTTGGCGAGCGGCGGATACATCATCAAGATGAGACCAATGGCGATAGGAACATTGGTAGTCCCTGATTGAAACTGATTCCAGAAGTCAACCACCCCAGGAGAGACATAACCCCAGCCCACTCCGACGAACATGGCCAAAAAAATCCATAATGTCAAAAACCTGTCCAGAAACGAAAGCTTCTTACTGATTTGTTCTTCTGCCATCTTTTATATCCTCCTCGCAGAGCTTTTGTTTCTTTATATCCTGTATCCTTTCTTCGTCACGCAGGAATACAGGGAGTTGAGATAGCTGTTGCTTCATAAAGGTAATCTGAGCATCAATCGTACTGTCTAATGACTCTCTCAGGGAATAGTGCATCCATGTCCCTACACGCTTGCTCCTGACCAGGCCTGAATGCTTGAGGTATGCAAGGTGTCTTGATACTTTCGACTGGCTTTCGCCAAAGATTGCCATCAAATCACAGACACAAATTTCACCATGAGTAAGAAGCATGACAACCCTGAGCCTCATGTCTTCCGAAAGCGCTTTATACATCTGAGTCAATTGTTCCATACATATTCTCCATTTATCTTTATAACCGCATATGCGAATATAAAGTTATATAAATCTTGTTTACTGTAATGTCAAGGACAAAGCATACAAAACCAATATACAAATCATGTGATGTTAATATCCCTTGGGCACATCTATAGTTCGACAAAATTGTTGGTATCTATGAATATTATTCGACAACAATGTCGGGTCATATGGATGTCTGTCTGTGGGCTATAGTGTCAGTTATTTGTGCAATAGACTGTAATACCATAAGTATTTTTGATTTTGCTATCCTTCGCAGGTGTGTGGTACGATATTTGCTTAGTTATGTATTATGATTCTTATCAACATAGGATACCGATGCTGAAGAACAGATTTATTATGCTCGTCCCTGCGTTCTTTCTGATTGTAATCCTCTTTGCATCTATGCCCTTAAACTTCGCACACAAGATCGGGAAAGGCTGTATTCTTGATCAGAACAAGTGTATCCTGAAGTGTAACCCCTGTATGTATCATTCGGTAACCTCTCAGAGCGAGACAGACAATCTTGCTATGGTGGGACTCCCATCCACACCTTTCGCCTTCCAATCGTTGCCACCTCTTTTTGGAGAGACCGTCGGTTCGGCTGTAACCATCGTTTCACATCCTTTCTCGGAAGCTCCACCCCTTCGCTGTTAACCTGCAATACTCGAAGTCCACGCCAGTAGTCCATTAGCCCTCAGACGCGAAGCGCCCTGGGGCGGTCAGACTTGCAGACAAGGAGACAAAAGAGTATGAAAAAAGTTAGTTTCGTCGGTATAACTCAACGATGGTTGCATCTGGGACAGCGCCCAGCTATTGCTGAACCGCAAATTTCGACATTGGCTTTTAAGAATATTTTCAGGAGGAAATAAATCATGTGGATTGTTCGACTCGCATTACGCCGGCCCTACACCTTCGTGGTAGCGGCGCTGGTGCTTTTGCTGCTGACACCGTTCGTAATGCTTCGCACGCCAACGGACATTTTTCCGGAGATCAACATCCCGGTTATCGGTGTGGTGTGGACATACAACGGCCTCAATGCACGGGAGATGGAGGAACGCATCCTCTACAACCATGAGCGTGCGATCAGTACCCTGGTCAACGATATCGAGCATATCGAGTCCACCGCCTACAACGGGGTGGGTGTGATTAAGGTGTTCCTGCAGCCGGGCGGCTCGGTCTCAGACGGGGTGGCCCAGATTACTGCCAGCGGGCAGACGGTTTTGCGTTTTCTTCCGCCGGGAATCACACCGCCTTTCATTATTCGTTACAATGCGTCTTCCGTTCCGATCCTCCAGTACAGTATTGCAAGCACAAAATTTTCGGAGCAGGAACTGCAGGACATGGCGATGAACTACGTCAAGATCGGTCTTTCATCCATCCAGGGCGCCTCCGTGCCGTATCCGGCCGGTGGGAAAGCGCGCCTCGTAGCCGTAGATATCGACCTGGCGGCGCTGCAAGCGAAGAACCTGACCTCGCAAGATGTGGTCAATGCCTTCAATGCCCAGAACTTCATCCTCCCCAGCGGCATCACGAAAATAGGAGGTACGGAGTACAACATCTCCATAAACAGCAATGCGGAGACACTTGCGGCGCTCAATGATCTTCCTGTCAAAACGGTGAACGGCGCAGTGATCCGGGTCGGCGATGTTGCGCAGGTGCATGACGGCTATCAGCCACAGCAAAACGTTGTTAGGCTTGACGGCGTCCGCGGCGTGTTGCTTACCGTGCTTAAGAGCGGCGCGGCGTCGACCTTAAGCGTCGTGGATGGCGTGAAGAAGGCTATGCCGCGAATCTTAAGCGGCCTTCCTCCGGAACTGGAGGCCAAGGAATTTGCCGACCAGTCGCTTTTTGTCCGCGCCGCCGTAAATGGCGTGGTCAAAGAGGGCGTGATCGCAGCAGTACTTACGGCGGTAATGATCCTGCTTTTTCTCGGCTCATGGCGAAGCACATTTATCATAGCCCTTTCCATTCCTCTTTCTGTGCTCACATCCCTTGTCCTCTTGAGCGCACTGGGAGAGACCATCAACCTTATGACGCTCGGAGGGCTCGCCCTGGCCGTCGGCATTCTGGTGGACGACGCAACGGTTGAAATCGAGAACATTCACCGCCAGATGGCGCGGGGCAAGCCGAACGTGCAGGCCATCCTCGACGGGGCGCAGGAAATTGCGCTGCCGGCGCTCGTTTCGACATTGTGCATCTGCATTGTCTTCGTGCCTATGTTCTTTCTTACAGGGGTGTCGCGCTATCTCTTCGTGCCTCTGGCCGAAGCGGTCGTCTTTGCGATGCTCGCAAGCTATGTGCTCTCCCGGACACTCATCCCAACCCTGGTCATGTGGTTCTACCGCAATATCGAATATCGGGGCCATGCGGCCGACCCGGGTACAGTCGTGCCGTGGCTGCGCCCCTTTGTGGCGCTGCAGGGTAACTTCGAGAGAGGCTTCACCCGTTTCCGGGAAGGCTATCGCCGAATGCTGGGCACGGTGCTGGCGCATCGAGCCCCCTTTGTAATCCTCTTTCTGGTGTTTTGTGCTGGTACATGGCTTCTCATCCCACAGCTTGGGCAGGACTTCTTCCCTTCGGTTGACGCGGGCCAGTTCCGACTGCACATGCGTGCCCCAGGCGGGACACGGATCGAAGAAACAACACGGTTTGTGGATCGGGTTGAGGCCGTGATCCGGGAAGAAGTCCCCGCCAGGGACGTTGCGGGTATACTCGATAACATAGGCATGCCCTCCGGGGGCATCCCACTCGTCTATATAGATAACGGTCTCACGGGAACTCGCGATGCCGACATCCTCGTTTCCTTAAACCATGGCCACCGGCCCACCGAGAGCTATGTACGCCGCCTGCGTACCCGACTTAACCGCGACTTTCCGGGAGCCACATTCTATTTTCTGCCCGCCGACATCGTAAATCAGACGATCAACTTCGGACTTCCGGCACCCTTCGATATCCAGATCGTCGGCAGAGACCTCGACAAGAGCCGTGTTATCGCAGCAAGCCTCGCTGAAAGAATCCGGCGGGTTCCAGGAGCTGTGGACGTGCGCGTGCAGCAGACTGCCGATCAACCCGAGTTCCGCTTTGCTGTCGACCGGACCAAGGCGTCGCAAATCGGCCTTACCGAGCGCGATGTGGCTACCTCGGTGCTCTTAAGTTTAAGCGGCAGCAGCCAGACACAGCCCAATTACTGGCTAAATCCCAAAAACGGCATCCAATACCCGGTGAGCATCCGGGTGCCCGAGCATCCCATGGACTCTCTGGCCGCACTCAACTCAATCCCGGTGAAAGCCGGTCAGCCCGATAAAAACGTGCCGCAGGTTCTCGCCAATGTCGCAACCGTTGACCGGGCCAGCGCATCGCCCATCTTTTCCCATTACGACGTGATGCCGGTGATCGATGTCTTCGGCGGCGTAAGCGGTCGGGATCTGGGAGGAGTGCTGCGGGACATAAAACCCATAGTCGAGCAGGCAAGAAAGCAATTGCCGAAGGGCAGTTTCATCATGCTGCGCGGACAGGCGGACACAATGAACTCCAGTTTCACCGGGTTGGCCATCGGGCTTGTGCTGGCGGTGGCGTTTATATACCTGCTGCTGGTCGTCTTCTTTCAAAGCTGGCTCGACCCGTTTATCATCATCACCGCCCTTCCCGGCGCTCTGGCGGGTGTGGTGTGGGGACTCTATCTCACGCTTACTACACTAAGCGTTCCTGCCCTGATGGGCGCGATCATGAGCCTTGGGGTCGCAACAGCGAACTCGATTCTGGTGGTGAGTTTTGCGCGAACCCACCTTAAACAGGGTGTCGACCCACTAACCTCGGCCTGGGAGGCCGGTGTTGGCCGTCTGCGCCCGGTGCTTATGACAGCCCTTGCAATGATCATCGGGATGTTCCCCATGGCGCTCGCGCTTGGGGAAGGCGGCGAGCAGAATGCCCCTCTGGGCCGGGCAGTCATCGGAGGTCTGGTGCTTGCTACCTTTGCGACGCTCTTTTTCGTGCCCGTCGTGTTCAGTCTGCTCCATCGGAAGAGGCCGCAAGGCCAGCAAGCCGAGGAGGTTTATTCAGCCGAAATGAACTACCCCGCGGCAAGCCACGGGGCAACCAAAATTAATGAGGTGTTGCCATGAGCTCCAAAAAGGATAAATCCGAAGAACAGCTTAACCAGACAAAAACAGAGACTGGGATCAGCCGCTCACCAGCCAAGTTCTGGCTCACGGCGGCGGTCGTAGCAGTACTGGTAATCATTGGCATCGTGGCCGGTCTCATACCGCGGCTTCACCAGCGCGCCGGGCTGCGCGCTGAGACAAAGGAGTCCTCCGTTCCCACCGTTGCCGTCGTCTCGCCCAAACCGGGCCAATCCGCATCAAACCTGTCCCTGCCCGCTGAAATCAAAGCGCTGGTCGAAACACCGATCTACGCGCGCGCAAACGGGTATCTCAAGCGGCGGCTCGTGGACATCGGCAGTCAAGTCAAGGAAGGGCAACTTCTGGCCGAGATTGACGCACCGGAGCTCAACCAGGAACTCGCGCGCGCCAGGGCCCAGCTCAATCAGGCCGAAGCTGCTCTCGGGCTTTCGAAGGTCACGGCTGACCGGTGGGCTGGTCTCCTGAAAACCGCCAGCGTGAGCGAACAGGAAAATGCCGAGAAGCAGGCCGACTTAAAACTCAAGACAGCCAGCACTGAGTATGCCCGCGCCGAGGCGCGCCGGCTGGAAAAACTCGAATCTTTTACCCGGATAACTGCGCCATTTACCGGCGCCATCACAGCCCGTAATATCGATACAGGCGATCTCATCGTCGCCGGCTCCGGCAAGGAACTCTTCCATCTCGCTCAAACGGGAAATCTTCGTGTGTTTGTTCAGGTTCCCCAGACAATGGCTCGAGGTATCCGGTCTGGCCAAACCGCCGACATGACCGTTTCTGAGCTTCCCGGCCGGACGTTTAAGCCCAGAGTGATCCGCACTGCGGGCGTCATGGCGTCGGACTCAAGAACCCTCCTTGTAGAACTTGAACTCAAGAACCCGAAGGGGGAGATCATGGCGGGAGGTTATGCCCAGGTACGCTTTACTGAGGCAAAAATGGAAGCAGCGCTGACGCTTCCAGCGAACACGGTCCTGTTTCGCCCGGAGGGGCCGCAGGTGGGCATCGTGCAGCCTGACGGTAAGGTTGAGCTACGCACCGTGAAGCTCGGACGCGATTTCGGGCAAACAATTGAAATACTGACAGGCGTGAGCCCCAAGGACCGTGTCATCGTGAACCCCTCAGACTCGCTCGCGACTGGCGCGTTGGTATCCGTTGCCCAAGCTGACAAAAAGGAGAAGAGCCGATGAAGATGACTCAACAGCCCGCTCACCTCGTAGCAAGAATTTGCCGTATCGCCGTTTTCCCGGCGCTGATAATGATGGCAATAGTGTTGGTGATGAACGGTTGCGCGGTCGGCCCGGACTACGTGCGGCCTGATGCCACGACCATCCCCACGGCGTACTCCGGGGTCTCCGATGAGTGGAAGATTGCTGTCCCTCAGGCGCACCTGTCCAAAGGCAACTGGTGGGAAATCTTCGGCGATCCGGAGCTGAATCGTCTGGAAGCTGAGGCCGCCGAGGCCAATCAGGACCTCAAGGCAGCTTACGCGCGCTTCAACCAGGCCCGTGCCGTTGTCGATGTAGCGCGCTCCGGGTTTTTCCCCCGCCTGAGCGCCTCATTTCTGCCTGTGGAGCAGCTCGACTCCCAAAACAGGCCCGTCGGAGGGAGGCCGGGTCAGATCTACGACACTTTCACGGTACCTTTTGACTTGAGCTATGAGTTTGATCTCTGGGGGCGGGTACGGCGCACTGTCGAATCCGCGACGGCTCAAATGCAAGCCAGTGCGGACGATGTCGAATCGGTAAGGCTTGCCATGCAGGCAGAAGTGGCAGCCGACTATTTCGCGATCCGCGCCCTGGATGCAGACAAGGCCCTGCTCCTCTCGAGCATCAAAGTCTTCCGCAAATCGTTCGAACTGGTGCGTAACCGAAGAGCGGACGGCATGGTCTCTGACCTGGATGTGGCGCAGGCAGAAACCGTCCTTGAGAACACAGAAGCTCAATTGCCCGACAATGCGCTGCAGCGGGCAAAATTCGAGCACGCGCTGGCCGTGCTGGCCGGGAGGAATGCATCACTTTTCCGCGTGCCGGAGCGCCCGCTCACGATGGCTCCTCTTGTCGTTCCGCCTGCCTTGCCCTCGGAGCTGCTTGAGCGGAGGCCCGATATCGCCGCCGCCGAGCGCCGTATGGCCGCAGCTAACGCCAACGTAGGCGTGGCCACGGCAGCGTTTTACCCAACCGTTAAGCTCAGCGCATCAGCCGGATTCCAAACCGGAGATCTGAATGCAAATAGAAATGCGAGCAATCTGTTTGTGTGGCCGAGCAACTTCTGGGCCGTCGGCCCATCCGTGACGCTGCCATTGTTCCAGGGAGGGCAGCTCATCGCCGGCCTTAACCAGGCAAAAGCTGTCTACGAGGAAACGGTGGCCCGTTATCGCCAAACCGTGCTCACCGCTTTTGCGGACGTGGAAAACAACCTCGCGGCCGAGTATCTGCTGGCCAGGCAGTATGAGAAGGTAATGACAGCGGCAAAGGCGGGGCTCAAACAACTGGAAATCGCCAATAATCGCTATGAAGCAGGCCTCGTGACGTATCTTGACGTAGCAATAGCCGAGAATACCTCGCTCGGGATCGAACGGTCCGCCACTCGCCTGCGCGGCCAACAACTGGTGGCAGTCGTATCCCTGATCAAATCACTCGGCGGCGGCTGGCAACAGGCAAATAAAGATGGTGGAGGATCTTAATGCGGCTCCAGTTCAACGGCCCCAAGCTGCCAATTGTGATCCCCGTATCCCTGCAGCCTTGTCTGGCGGGTCTGGTTTTCTTGCTGTTTATGACCCGCCTGCCGGTGGGGGTGCTACCGTGATGATCGGTATTCTGGTCGTCGTGGCAGCTACCGTGAAATGAGGGCGTTCTCCTCATCGCCTTTGCCGAGACCCTGCGGAAGGAAGAGGTACTTTATGGATAAGATGTATGAGGGTATGGAAGGCATTAGAAAGATACACCATTTTGTTTATTGTGGTATTTATGAGAGGGATACATAATGAAAAAATACGGGCTCACAACGTACACAAAAAAGGAGAAACCATGAAAAAGTTATTTGTTATTATCACAGTGCTTTCAATTGTAACCCTTGGTTTGACCGCTGAATCTTTTGCCCAAAAAGGCGCCATGAAGTGGCAGGGCAGTGGCGGCTGGGGTCCAGGAACACCATACAACAGGATGTATGATCCTACAAAGGTAGAGACACTCTCCGGAACGGTTGAAGCAATCACTCAGGTTTTACCTATGAAGGGAATGCGCTCAGCAGTGGCGCTTACCTTGAAAACCGACAAAGAGACCATTTCAGTTCACCTCGGTCCGGATTGGTATATAAGTCGGCTTGATACAAAGATCGAGAAGGGCGATACCATTGAGGTAAAAGGTTCACGGGTAACATTTGCAGACAAACCCGCCATCATCGCATCGGAAGTAAAGAAAGGCGACAATATTCTGGTCTTGAGGGATAGCACCGGCATACCCGTATGGGCAGGATGGCGGCGGTAATGTATTCGCCACAAACCCCGCCTTTTGAGCCTGGGCGGGGTTTTCCCCTCTCGCCGAGGTTATAATGAGCTTTATGAGAAGAGATAATGTCCCTGGAATCATCAGAGAAATATGGCCGGCACTGGTCGTGTTGCTGGGTACGCTTATCATTTCCTTCTTTGCCGAACGTATAGGATTTCTTGAAGTGAAGAAAGAGTTGTGGAAAATACTCCTTCGCTTCTTTCGTTTTACATTCGTTCTGTCCCTTCCTATCCTCCTTCTCCCATGGGTATCTTCCATGATGCGCGGTGTTTTGCATCGCAGCAACAGACAGTTGATCCAGATTCAGGAAGAGCGGGCAGACATGGTAGACCGTTTCAACAGTTGGTTTATAAGGCCACTTCAAGGCATCGGGCTCCTGATGCTTATAGCCACCAAGTTTTTGATCTTTTTACAGGTATATACTGGTACGCCCGCCGATTCTTCTCTTGTTCTTCCGCCAATAGGGTTTAGTTTCGGGCGATTTTTTGTTGTTAGTTTTCTTACTATAATCACCTCGCTACTTCTCTCTTTTCTCTGGTCTCTGGATGATCTGGGAATCCGCCATATCAACCGAAAAACAGGAGAAATCAGGATGATAGGAAAGTACCTTGGTGTGCTTCTCCCTGTGCTTTTTGGTTTTTACGGCTTTATCAACCTTTTCGAGGTACACGAACTTCAAACGGCCGTCATGTATGTTGCTCAGATGGTTATGATCCTGTATCCTTCTTTTGTGATCTTTGCCGTGCTTCATTATCACTATATCCGGAGGCACGAAAAGATGTTATTGAAAAGACTGAAGGTAGTGCCACGAACTATCATGACTGACGAGAGACAATTGCCATGAGAGACAAAGCATCTGTCGCCCTGAATGCTGCAGAAGAGATATATGAAATAAAGCAAATGCTTGCCGGACAACGATTTGGATATGTCCTGATTGAGTCAAGTTTTGAAACAGGGTTTACGATAATCCCGAAAAGGAGGTAACAATGGATGACAAAGATATTTTGATTGATGCGCTCAAGTTTCATGGTCACAAGTGCTGGGCAAGTGTGGCAGGCGTGCGCATCGGATTGGCAGCACTACGGACATTGAATGTAAAACGCTCCGGCGGCACACAGCTTTACGGCATTGTGGAGATCGGCGAAGACCACGGCGGAATGTGTTTTGGTGATGGTGTGCAATATGTAACCGGTTGTACCTTCGGCAAAGGTAATATCCGCAAGGAGCCTTATGGTAAGCTTGCATTCACGCTGATCGATAAGGCTACAAACCGTTCCGCCCGCGTAAGCTACAAACCGACATTACAAAAGCAGATTGCCGAATCGGCTTTTATGCGGAAGCGAGGCATGGGCATCATGCCCGATGAAATCCCCATCGAAGAGCAGATGGAATTGGTGAACCTCGTCTGGGATGCACCGGAAGCAGACATACTTATCACCGGCGAAGTAATCAGCTACAAAGGCGAATGGTTTCCGGAGATTATGGGTTTTACGCCGTGTGCCGGCTGCGGCGAATTGACGGCTCATGCATATCTGCGCGTGATTGGCACCAGGCATGTCTGCATACCCTGCTCGGGTTACGACCGGTAGAGGTTAATACGTTTCAGGAGGTACGAAATGAAAGATCTTAATGAGTATTATGATGTTGCACTTAAGTTTCACGGGCACAAATGTCCGGCCATGCCCATGGGTCTCAGGGCTGGGCTTGCCGCTATGACGGCACTTGGTGTTGAACGTGCAAAAGACAAAGAGCTTGTTGTAGAATCTGAGACTGGTGAAGGCCATGCGGCAGGGTGCTTTCTCGATGGTGTGATGGTCGCTACGGGAGCTACCTATGGCAAGGGGAATATAAAGAAACTTTTCTACAACAAGATGGCATTTACCTTGATCGACGTAAAGACCGGGAGGGCAGTGCGGGTCTCTCTCAAGCCCGAGTTCTTTGAGAAGGCCCTCCAATCACCCTTTGTGCAGAAACGGAAGGAAGGGGTCGCTCCTCAGGATATCCCCGCAGAAATAACCGATCCTCAGGTTGAAAGGGTAATGGGCCTGCCGGAAGCAGGGTTTCTTTCTATCGGTGAGATTTTCCAGAGGGATCTGAAGAAGGGTGCCCCGAGTTTCGAGGTGAAACGCTGTTCGCGTTGCGGTGAGGCAACCTTCACAAATAAGCTTGCGGAGGTCCCTGACGGCAGGCTCCTCTGCGTCCCCTGTATAGAGGAAGAAAAAAAGGCCTAAAAGGAAGAAACCAGCCATGTGCTGAAAAGGGGCGGGAGAAAATCCCTGCCCTCGCGGAAGGCATTAATATGGAAATGACAACCATTCTGCTTGCGTCTCTCCTCGTCTTTCTCTTTACAACGGTGCTCACTGTCGCCGGGGTGGGAGCAGCCTTTATCATTATCCCAACATTCTACTGGCTCGGTGTTACCCTTACCGAGGCGATGGCCATAGCCCTTCTTTTGAACGCTATCAGCATGAGCTTCGCTTCTGTCAACTACATACGGTACAGGTTGGTGAACTTCAAAACCGCCATACCGATCATCGTTCTTGCTGTATTTTTCTCACCCCTCGGGGCCTACTCGACAAGGTATTTTTCTAAGAATGCGCTCATTCTCATCTTCGTTTTCTTTCTTGTGTTTGCAGGTTCGATGATGCTTTTTTACTCACCGAAAAAGAAAAGCGAAATAAATGGATCGTCAGGCAAGGAATTGAAAACAGGCGTTGGTCTCGGCATCGGTGCAGGATATCTCGGAGGGCTGCTCGGAGTAGGGGGAGGTAATTTCATTGTTCCTGCCCTCATATGGCTCGGCTTCGACCCGAAGAACGCCTCGGCGACAACTGCCTTCATCGTTGTCTTCGCATCGTTGAGCGGATTCTTCGGTCACGCAGCCCTTGGCAACATCAACTGGAATCTTCTGGCCTTCTCTGCAATCGGTTCAATAGCAGGCGCTATTGTCGGTTCATGGCTCATGCACAGAAAACTCGAGGCGAAGCAGGTGAAACGGATCATCGGAATAGCGCTCTATGCGATTGCTGCAAAAATGTTGTGGAGTTTACTGTGAGTATGAGTGGAGAAAAACGTCTTGCCGTCACCTTCCTCGTAACGGTTCTTATCTTGGCAGGCACAGATTCTTATCGTCGGGGTCGGCGGGGCAAAAAGGTATTTTCCCGCAACTGACCGGGCCGATATAGAATAAACTTGACAGACTTTTAATATTCTTTACAATAAAGGATGTAACTACTAAGGTAGGAAGGCTGAAGGGGAAAAAGGCAGTGAATAGCGAACAGTAAACAGTAAAACAGGAAGATAAAAATGGAAGATAAGATAAAGAATTTCAAGAATTTGAAGATATGGCAAAAGAGTCTTGTCCCCGAACGGGGGAATGACAACGAGCTTGATAAAATGTCTTTAACTATTCACTATTTACTAACGACTATTCACTGAACAAGGAGGATAAAGAATGACTGAACAGGAAAAGAGTGGTAGTCCGGAATTTATGTACCTGCCTCTGGAAAACATTATCGTGGAAGAACAGATTCGCTCAGGAATAGATACGGAGAGTGAGTCCTTCAAGGCCCTTATGGAATCGATTAAAGACCGGGGCGTATTAGAACCCATTATTGTGACACCTAAGGGCGATAAGTACCTTCTCATTTGCGGGGAGAGACGGTATCAGACTGCACAGAAGCTGGGACTGGCATCCATCCCGGCACTTATCGTCAACGCGATTACTCAGAAGGATGAAATACTTGCCTTCCAACTGACGGAAAATCTCCAGAGGGAAGACTTGAATCCCATTGATCAGGCAAAGGGCATATTGGCATACATTCAGGCAAGACATCCCGATAAAAATTATGATGTGGACGGGGCAATGAGTGACCTGGTGAACTACGACCGATCTCCTGACTACCTATCCGGGGAAGTTTCCGAAACGTTTTCGGAAACTGCTCAAATCGCTGGAAAGACAGCAAGGACGCTGTTTAACGGGCTATCGCTTTTAAAACTTCCTCCTGCGATTCAGGCAGAAATCCGGGCAGGAACACTCCCTGTTTCCCAGGGGTATCTCTTTGCCGCGAACCTCGAATGTCCCGATCTTGAGAAGATATTTCAGGACATTATGAAGACACCCGTGACCTATCTCGCACTTGAGAAATTGCTTACAGCATGGAAGAAACCCAAACCAAACCCGGGCGTCATAAAGCTCCCGTCCATGACGAAGCAGGTTGCCGTCTTACGATCCGTAGAGTCACACATTGAGATGGGCGCCAAAAAATATACAAAACCTGACCTTCAGGCGCTTCTTGATGAGCTGCATGTTTTCTGTGCTTTAGTGGAACTGCGGATACCGATAGCCCCGGAACCTGCTCCGGAGAAGAAAAAGCCCCCTCAGGTGTGAGCAGGCGAGAAGAACCGAACCGGCGAGACGGCGTATCGGCGCCTGTCCACCAAGACGCTTGCTGTGAAGGTGGGAAACGGTGATGAAGGCAGTGAATA
>JAPLKA010000105.1 GCA_026388315.1 Pseudomonadota bacterium
CCTGTAACCAATGCCACCCTGAACAATCTACTTACAGCATACAAGAAGGTCAAACCGGAGCCGGGCAAAACGAAGCTCATACCTATGACAAAACAGATTGCCAACTTGCGATCCGTAGAGTCAAGCATTGAGACGGGCATTGCAAAATACACAAAGCCTGACCTTCAGACGCTTCTTGATGAGCTGCGGGTTTTCTGTGCTTTAGTGGAACTGCGGATACCGATAGCCCCGGAACCTGCGCCGGAGAAGAAAAAGCCACCACAGGTGTAAGCAGGCGAGAAGAACCGAACCGGCGAGACGGCGTATCGGCGAAACGGCGATGAAGGCAGTGAAAGGAGCGTAGAGCGTAGAGCGGGTAGCCGCAGGCCTGTCCTGCCAAGAACTCTGTTTCCGTTGCTGTTGAGCGCTCCTTCCTGAAGTCCACAGTTTCACAGAAAAGCAGTTTATGCTGTGTTTCAAATGGCATTCAACGTCCAAGTAGGTATCGGTTTTTAACCATAATATTCGGTACGTTCGTATTGACTGTTTGCTTTTGTTTTGCTATTCATAATTGTATGCTGAAAAGCAAATTCCTGTCAGTTGCCATGAATACCACGAAGATATTTTTGTTTTTCTGCCTGGTAGTGTTTTTTCCTGTCAGCGTTCTTTGTCAGGGTACCCCCTTCTATCCGAACGATCCTTATTTTTTTTATAATGCAACAGAAAGGCCCGGTTTTCCCGGCCAGTGGCACCTGGTGAACCAGGGACCTGCCAGCATCAGTTTTTACTCGGTTTCCAACAAGACAACTACGCAGATGATCAACGGAGGTATAGACGCCGGCCTGCGGCAGGCCTGGAGCCTTGGTTACACGGGTTATGGGGTCACAATCGGCATCGTTGACAGTGGCGTTGACGGCTCCAATTATGACATTGTCCCCGGATATCGTGCAAATCTCAGTAAAAATTTCAGCGATAATACGACCGTTGCGAATGCCTCCCAAGGGCCTCAGTCCATCAAGGATAATCATGGGACGTCTGTGGCAGGGGTAGCGGCTGCCAGGGGAGGCAACAGTATCGGCGGGACAGGGGCCGCTCCCTATGCCGGCATTGCCGGTCTGAGGATAAACCTTGAAAATAATGAAGAGATTGGCGGTAAAACCGTCTGTCCTGCTGGCGATCCGTGCGTATCCGACACGAATTATCAAGATGCCTATTACTGGAAGAGCGGTGTGAATCCCACCACCGGGGTCATTGAGGGAACCCCGGAGATCCAGATCAAGAACCACAGCTACGGCAATACCTCCACCTTCAGTGACCAGACCGATAGTGTGACCCTGGCTTTGAAGCGCACTGCCGTGAACGGTGTTATCCATGTTTTTGCCGCGGGAAACAATCGTGATAAAAAAGCTGAGGACGCAAACAAGGATGCCGACCATAATAACTCCAGCGTCATCACAGTCGCTGCTCTGGGAAGCGACGGGAAGTTTGCCAACTACAGCAGCTACGGTTCAAGCGTCTTTGTTACGGCGCCGTCAAACCGCAGCGATTATACCGGTTTCGGGATCACCACAACAGACCGCACCGGGGAAGGGCTGGGATATAACCGCTATTCCCCATCAAATACTTCGGGCGATGCGGATGATCTTTTCCCTGATACCAGTTACGCAAGCATGTTCGGCGGCACATCGTCGGCAGCCCCTCTTGTTTCGGGCATCATGGCCCTGGGGAAGGAGGCCAACCCGGAGATGGATGTAAGGATGGCCAAGCACGCCCTCGTCAAGACCAGCACCGTTGTGGACCCCAACGATGCCTCTGACAGCAGCAGCGGCGGATGGAGGACAAACGGGGCAGGGAACAAATTCAACCCCAACTATGGCTTCGGCAACATCAACGCCGGCGCCTTCGTCCAGAAGGTAAAAAGCGTGGCCTATATAACGGAACAGACCTCCATCACAAAGAGTTTGACCTTCAGTACCCCCATCCCGGACAACGACCCCAACGGGGTAAGCAAGACCTTCAGCATCACCGCGACGGAGGCCAAGCAGCCCCTCGAGGGCGTGGAAGTGGGGCTTACCTTCACCCATGAAAGAATAGGGGACCTCACCGCAAAGATTGAATCGCCCACCGGGATGCAAAGCCGGATATTATACTCAACGAGTCACCTTGCTTCTGGCCAGCAGGACACTGCATCCGTCACAAATGGCAGTTGGACTTTCCTTACCAACGCTTTCTGGGGCGAGAACAGTACCGGTGTCTGGACGCTCAACCTGGCCGACATCGTGGCAGACAAGACAGGTACCTGGCTCGCCTACAACGTAACCCTCCTCATGGGGGATATGGTCCTACTCACACCGGGCACTATGACCCAGAGCACAGACATCAACGCCCAGTCCCTTACTGTTGCAAACTCCACCACCTACCAGATACCGACGGGCATGATCTTCCGTGTCCGCAACAACGTTTTAGTGGACGGCGGCACCCTCACGGTCAACGGACAGATCACCGAGGCTCCTGGTTACCAAAGCACGTTCAGTCTCGTGTCGGGAACGGTGGGAGGCTCCGGCACCATCACCGCGTCCCGGGGATTTATTAATAGCGGGGGTACAGTAAGCCCCGGCAATTCTATCGGTACCCTCACCATCAACGGCAATTACACTCAAGCCGCAAGTGGAAAATTGAGTATTGAAGCATCGGCAACAGGCAATGACCGTCTTACAATAAATGGCTCGGCCAACCCTGGCGGCAGTCTCGAAGTCCTATGGGTAGACGGATATATCCCGGCGGCGCGGAGTACATTCACCTTTCTCACTGCCTCAGGAGGGGTAAACGGAACGTTTGCCCAGTACAACAAATATTATATTACCCCTACCCTCACATTTCTGCCCAAATATGATATCCCCAACCAGGTATACCTCATGGTAGAAAGAGACTACACCAACCAGACCCTCCTCCCCTACCTCACTGCGAACCAGAGGGCGGTAGGCTCCATGCTCAATTCCGTGGGGAATACAGCAACAGGGGATCTCGATACGGTCTTAACCGTCCTTGATGGCCTCCCCGCATACGGACAAACAGCGTCTGCTCTTGATCAGCTTGCCCCAAAAGGCAGTGATGCCCAATCCGGCATGGGGATCAGCAGCGCCTCCTTCCAGACAGGGAACCTCTCTGAACGCTTAAGCGATCTGAGGCACGGGATACGGGGCATGAGTCTCAACGGACTGTACTTCAAACACGGCAATGGAAAACCGGTAATGCTTGCCGATATAAACCCCGACCTCACCGGTATGCTTCCCTCGGGGGTAGATGAAAGATGGGGCTTCTTCGTAAAGGGCAATGCCGTCTACGGGGATCAGAAAGACACACCGGATGCAACAGGGTATAACTTCACCAGCATGGGTGTCACCATGGGCTCCGACTACCACTTTTCCAAAAGCTTTATCGCCGGTCTCATGCTGGGGCTCAACACCTCCAGGGCCAATGTGGACAATACGGGCAGCAAGGTGAAGATGGACGGCTATACCCTGGGAGCCTACGGGACCTACTACAAAAAGAACTTCTACATGGACGGCAGCATAAGCTACGGCTTCGCCAACTACGACAATACCCGCCGCATCGTCTTCCCCGGACTTGACCGTACCGCCACGGCATCCCCTAACGGCAATCAGCTTACCGCTTACACAGGCACAGGCTACGACATCCGCAAAAACAACTGGATCATCACCCCGAACGTGTCCTTCCAGTATGTCAAGCTTGGTATTGACAGCTATACCGAGAGGGGTGCAGGCGCCTTGAGCCTCGATGTGGATAAACAGAATACCGAATCCCTCCAGGGGAATATAGGGGCCAGGGTGTCCTATACCTGGCAGACCGATAAGGCAGTCATCATGCCGGGTATCCGCGCCTCCTACGGATATGAGTTTTCACGGGACAGCCAGAACGTTACTTCACGTCTCGCCCAGGGGAGCTCACCTTTCAGTATCCAGACCATGTCCCCTGACAGGAACTTTCTCTCCCTCGGTGCAGGGATTACCGCCTTTACCGTCCGCGATATGTCTGTCTACATAAACTATGATGTCCAGATCGGTGAGAACAAGTATGTAGCCCAAAGCGTGAATGCAGGGCTGAGGGTGGGGTTTTAGGAATCTGGAAGGTTGGAGGTTTTTTGCACTCAGGATGTTGTTTATAAAACTAATGCTGCTTCCTTGAAATCCCCAGATCATCAACCTCTGCAAAAATGCAGGACTCCAATCCGTAATAAACATCATTCACACCCAACGACAAACATCGACACTACACCACACATTTTGTGGCCAAGATTTCCTTGACATACAAGACCGAAATTTTTATAGTTCAACTATGCAAAAGCAATATCTTATCAAGCGCATATTGTTGCTGGCGGTAATTATACTCACAGTAAGTGCGGGTGGCATTCATGCCTCTGATATCCCGAAATATACCACAGAATGGGGCTTTTACGGTACCATTACAGAGGGCAACGGCATGCTCGTGTCGCAGGTAACTCCGAAATCGGCGGCGGCGGATGCCGGCTTGCAATCCGGTGATATTATCATCGCTATGAATGGTGTTGCTGTGAAAAGTTTTTCAGCCTTTGCCAGGAGGCCGCCCTATGTTCCGGTCAAGTTGCTTGTCAGGCGGCAAGATACAGAAATCGAACGGACAATCCTACCCCGGGGCTTGGTAAAACTTGAGGTATTAGACCTTAAACAAAAGTTCACCATTCCTGGGGTGCCCGCCCACGAAAACCCATCTGCCGTTTCTGCCATCGACGCACTGGATTACATCAACGTGCTCGATCAGGTAGTGCTGGATCCCAAGTCGGGGCAGATTACCATTATCGGCCATTATGACAAAGATTATGACACCGGAGTAATACCTTTCCTTGATCTGTTAAAGACTGCCCTGGTTTATCCCGCACCAGTACTCAACCTAAAACCTACCCCGGATACTAAAAAAGAGTTTATAGAGATTGGACTTAGGAAAGAATATGCCACCTTTGAACAAATGATTGCAGCCGTACGGGGTCATCCTGAACTGGAAAGAGACCGACAGCTAATGATTAAAGAGATGTCTAAGGCATATGGCCTTACACCGGATGAGTACGTGGCCTGGTATAATTATGTCAAGCTTGATAAAAACAAGGAAATCTTTCCGCCGTCGCCTATCCGCGGCATTCAGGTTAAAGTCTTTTCCAAACTCGGCTATAGCGAAGTTGCCAAGGCATTAGAACTCTCTTTTCAAAACACGCCGGATGCCGCTATTAAAGCCCTGCAGGTGCTGGGCCGTAGCGACGAGGCTCGCACCATTCTCAACCAGAACAGCGCCAATAGTGATATGATGGTTGGTGCCTTGATGGGTGCTACATATCTCGCCATTCTCAAAGATACCAAGTTAGCTTCACCGGAACAGTTGGCCACACTTCATGATAGATACATCGCGCAGAGCATGACCTGGCAGACCGTTCTCAAAACGGCCCAGAATTTCCTCATGCCCTATCAACCAAAAAACAGTAAACCCAACATTATGAATGAGGCATTTAACAGAATAACCCTTTCCACTCCCGCAATGCTGCTTCTTGAAAGAGTACATCCCGGTTACTCCTACATTGAGCCTATTAATCTGGATAAAAATTCCCAACTGGCAAGAATCATGTACGAGGCAGACTACGCGCTCAAAAGTATAAGCGTAATGCCGGAACTGTTCCAAAACATTCCCGGTAGCCGCACCAAGATGGAATACGGGATTGAGAATAGATTGATGGACGGCGAAAAAAGACAATTTTTACATGTTTGGCTCGAACCCAAGATGGTTCAAATGACAGTCTCTCCGGAACGCACGGTGGTTGCCTTCGTCTCTTCGCAAATGCTGTTTAGCGCGGGGGACGACGCCGATTACTGGAATCTTCCCCCTGATAAAGAACTTAATCATGAATACGATGCCTGGTGCGCACAAGTCATGAACCATTATGACGCCTATGCCCGCATCATACCAGCCTTTCACAAAGTCAGGGAAGCGGCCAAGATTATAGCTCTGGCCAAATGGATAATTGCCGAGAAAATACCACTTGACCTGAGAACCGTAACCCAGGAAAAATGGGATATGCCCGACAAGGTGCCGATTTTCTGGGTTCTGATGCAGTCCTACTTTCAGCCCAAAGGTAAAGCAGACTACGTGGGACAGATTGATCGAATGGCGAATGGCGGCATATCCTTCGAAAGATCAAACTGGACCCGGATGACGCCGTCCACCATAAGCGAAACCAGGGTAGCCGACCAACTCACACTGAGCGCCGGTCTCGGGCAAAAAGCGGTGAAGGCCCTCAAGGACGGCGACATGGAACAAGCCCGGTATCTTGCCGAGCTGAGCGCCCAGGCGATGAGCGGTGGCCTGTCGAGGGCCAACTTGGCGAAGCTGAACATCGTCGTGCCGGAGGCCAAGCCGGTGCCGGTTTCACCGGCCAATGTCCAGTTACAGAAAGAGGTAATTAAAAAGACCCACCAACTGATCGTAACCTTGGGCCAGGACCCATCGTCTATAGGAACGGCAACCTCCACCCTGGCTCAACTGAATAGACTCTATGACCAGGTGCGGGATAACCCGGCAGCGGCCAGCGATTACCTGCTGCAACTGCAGACAGGCAAGCTTCCTCCTACTGTGACGGCACAGACGACGGCAGCTAAACCGCCAACTGATACGGTCTGCGGCGAAAGCTCCTTGGGAGCGACAACACTGTCAGCCGAACGTGAAGAGTATCTGACCAAAAAAATGAACGAGGCGCAAGACCGGCTGAGACACATTAACGAGGCGCTGAAGAAGCTTGTCGCTATCAACGTCGCACAGCAAGCAGAGATCAACAAGCTGACGGCGGAGATTACGGAGCAATACAAAAAGGCTCAGGACCGGGCCTGGGACGTGGTCTTTGACCTGTTGACCAGCGTATCGCTGGATGCCTTTGGGGCTGAGCAGGTAAAGCGGGTGAAGGGTATCGAGGATGCCATCACGGGCAAGATCGCCCTGAAGACAACGCCGCTGAATGCGGCTGCCCTGCAGAAGGTCGAGGAAGAGATTAAACTGCTGCAGTCGACGAAATTCCGCTTGGAGGAAGCCTATTCCTCCACCGATAATCTGATCGCTCTTTTTAAGGGGGTCAGCTACGCTAATAATATCGACGACTGGCAGCGAAAGAACCAGAGTGCCTGGGAGCGGGCTAAGACCAGTCTGGCGTTACTCGGCAATCTTGCGCTTGACCACCCGGCTCTGGAAAAATGGCTGGGCAAAAAGGCCTTCTTTGCAGGCGAGAAATTGTGGCAAGTGGCGGCGATGGGCAAAATGGCCTATTACGCCTGGGGGTTCTACATGGACATTCTTACCCAGATAGCAATCTGGGAGCCGATGACCGCAAATCTCCAGAACAACCTTAACTACAACACCCAAGCGATGGAGTCCCTCAGACAGAAGGCGGCAAAGACCTACCGGGAAATCGGCTGCATCGAAGAAAAGCTGCGGTAGTCAGTATTTACCGGCAAGATTACAGTTGCTGGCCGGAGTCATACTTCCCATCTTTCCATTGACCTTCATAGATCACTTTGCCGTTGGACTCTTTTAAAATACCGTAGCCATTTAAATTATCATTACGCAAATCCCCTTCATATATGGCACCCTTGGGGAATTTCAATATCCCCTTGCCGTTCATCATGCCTTTCTTCCAGTCGCCATTGTAGGTCTGACCATTAGGCCATTTCATTACGCCTTTCCCGTCGTGTTGGCCGGCTTTCCATTCGCCCTCGTAAATCTGACCATTAGCTTCTTTCATTATGCCCTTGCCTTCCACCTGGTCGGCTTTATAGTCGCCCTCGTAAATCTGACCATTTGACCATTTTGTTATGCCCTTGCCTTCGCGTTTACCAGCCTTATAATCGCCGTTGTAGGAAATGCCATGTGACCACTTCATGGTGACTTTACCTTCCAGCAGTCCGGCGACCATCTCTGCTTCGCCCCAGTACTTCCAGTCTTTGCCGTCTTTATCCCGGACGGTCAGTGTGAGAGTGCCTTTTCCCTCGGCTTTGCCGTCAACCACCGAACCGGACCAACTTGCCGCACTCAAGGTAAAGTAGGAGTCCCAGCCTATCTTGCAACCGGTGGCTGGGTCAGACACCCAACTTTCCGCCGCCCGGGCAGTAGCGCTGGCGGAGATAATCAACAAACAGACCAATAAAAATATTACCGTTAGTCTAATCGACTTCATGTGCACACCTCCATTTTTTAAAATAACTGATAAGTATTTGCTTTTCATCATGCCACGCTCCTATCAAGGCCAGGGTTACCCTTCCTCTGGTCCATTGACTGTTTCTTTTGTAAAATTGTAACGTTAACAAGAAGAAAAATCAAGGGTTGTACGAGTTGCAAACATTTTCGACATTGACCCATTTTCTATAAGGAAAGCATGCAAAACCGGGGGAGGCGCTGAAAGCCGGCTATTCTATTTTGCCAGATTCATTTCATTTTGCCGCGATGTGTTTAAAAAACCTCCTTTTTCCAACACCGGCAATCTCACAAACCGCCCCCGGTTGTGCATGCTTTCCTACTCCAAATATTGATCTTATCCTAATGGACATCAACATGGGAAAGGGCATGGATGGTACCTATACGGCAGGGATTATTCTGAAGGAGAGAGACGTCCCCATCCTTTTCCTTTCCAGCTATACACAGCACGACGTAGTGGGGTAACCCCAACATTCGTGCAACCAGGGGAAAATTGATTAAAAAAATTGTTATCGTCAGATCTTACATAGGTTTTCTGTTCCGTTGCTACTCAGACTCCGACAGGTAGCAGACATCACAAATGAATTGAACAAGGTTTCTTGTGGTAATTCTTAATATTTAATAAAAGTCAAATCATTGACGTGTAGGTGGAGTTATTACGTATAGTAATTTGAAATATTCACTTTTTATTACATTGAGGACCTGCCGGAGGATGTTGTTGACACAGTGTCAACAACATCATAAATATCTGTAAAGTCAATACGGACGCTGTTTAACACGATTTCACTTTTAAAACTCCCTGATGAGATTCGGAATTCAGGATTTAGTGCTTTTGTCAAAAAAACGTTTGACTAAAAAACAAATAACATATATAAAAACCTATACTATATTTATAAGGGGGCGCATCATGTTTAAAAAAATACTCTATCCAATAGATTTTTCTGAGTATACAGAGGAGATTACCAACTACGCGGTTAGTATTGCAAAAAAATATAGCTCTGAACTCCACTTGCTTCACATCATACCCAATTTAAATTATTTTACTCCCTATGAATCTTTCCTGACCCCGGAAAACCTTATTGCCATCGAACGAAATATCGAGAAGGAGATAGAAAAGGATTTTAATAAGGTAATCAAAAAGATAGATGTTCCAGTCAAAAAGATTATCAAGACAGGGGTCACTTTTGTTGAGATAATTGACTATATCAAAGAAGTGGGTATCGACCTTGTGGTTATGGGGACACACGGGAGAAGCGGCATTGAACATATCCTCATAGGTAGTGTTGCTGAAAAGGTGGTAAGAAAATCTCCCTGTCCGGTCCTTACAGTAAGGCCGAAGGACTTGGTATTCCATATGCCATAGTAGCCTCTGGCAATGAAGAATTAAGAATGAATAATTGTGAATGAAGGGCTTAATGCGATGTATGCTTTAATCAATTCTTCATTGCCAATTCTTCATTCTTAATTAATTTTTCATGCAGTTCCTTAACATTTCTGAGTGGAATAATTTTCATCCCATCAACCCCTTCGACTCCATTCGGACAGAATATTCTATTGATGCCGAGTCTTTCACATTCCTTTAACCGGAGTTCCATGTTCACAACCTTCCTTACTTCGCCGGTTAAGCCTATCTCCCCGAAGAGACAGGTATTTTTTCCAATATTTATATCTTTGTAACTGGAAAGGATAGAGGCAGCTACAGCAAGATCTATCGCAGTTTCGTTGACCTTCATCCCCCCCGTTACATTCACATATACATCCCTGTCAAAAAAAGGTTTTCCCAATACCTTTTCAAGGATTGCGATGATTATGAACAACCTGTTACTGTCGTATCCGAGGGATATCCTTTTAGGGATGGAAAAGTTCGTCTTCGGCGTTATTGCCTGTACCTCAAGGATTATCGGCCGTGAACCCGTTATATAGGGAAACAGAGTACTGCCGGAACCTATATTGCTGCGCTCTGAAACAAAAAACTGTGAAGGATTCTCGACGCTTATGAGCCCTTGCTTGCTCATCTGAAATATGCCTACTTCATCAACGGGTCCGAAGCGATTTTTAATGGCCCTTAACAGCCTGTACGGAAGCATTTTATCACCTTCAAAATAGAGAACAGTGTCAACCATATGTTCGAGGATCTTGGGGCCTGCAATAACCCCCTCTTTGGTCACATGTCCTATAAAAATATGTGCCATATCGGCCCTTTTCATCTCCATGATCAGCCTTGAAGAGACATCTTTTATCTGACCGATGCTGCCCGGAAGCATGGGGAGACTCGTATTGTAGGTAGATTGGATAGAGTCAATCACAACAAGATTGTAAGGAGTTTCCCTTATGGCATGAAGAATATCCTCCAGGCGGTTTGAAGTAAGCATGGAGAAGGGCTTTTGTAAATTTAACCGTTTTTTCCTTAATGAAAGCTGTTTTAAAGACTCCTCTCCCGAAATATACAGCACATTATGCCCAAGCTCGACCATCTTTGAGGCGATCTCAAAGCAAAGGGTTGTCTTACCGATACCCGGGTCTCCTCCGAGAAGTATCGAGGAACCAGACACCAGTCCTCCCCCGAGAACCCTGTCCATCTCTGTCATGCCCAATACAATTTTTTCCTCAATAAAATCTTCATCGTTGATAATCAACGGTTTTTCATGAACCTGGGTCTCTTCTTTTTCAACCTTATACTCTTTTATTGTGTCCCAGCCTGAGCACCTCGGACACTTTCCCATCCATTTATGTGTTTCATATCCGCATGCATCACAGGCGAAAACCGTTTTTTTCATTACTGTTCCATCCCGAGGTTCATCTTTAAAAACGCCAATTGATATTTCATGACTTTGACCAGCCATTCGCGCGTCCTGGGCAATTCGCCGGGAGATACCTCAAGGGTAATCATTCCGTCATAGCCCAACCTCATCATTGTACTCAAAAGCTTTGCAATCGGCAATTCCCCACTTCCCAAAAACAGATGGCTTCCGGAGTTACCATAATCGCTGATATGCACGTTCTTCAATCTGCCTGTCTTGAAAACTGTCAAAAATGCTGCAATCACATCGCCGCCAAAGGTAGCACAGTGTGTGGTGTCAAAGGTGAAATAGAGATTCTTCCTGACACCAAATTCTACCAGGTCTCTATAGTCGTTTAAAACATAAGGGGCAAGCATCAATCTTTTTCCTGAAAGGGGCATATTTTCGATGGTAAGCGCCATATTTTCACAACCGAGCTCTTTTTGAAAGTCTTTAATTTTTTTAAACCATTTGAAAAATTGCAACTCCATGTTAAACCATGAAGGCGGATGAAAATTGACCACTTCTATATGCAATTGCCTGGCAATCTCCAGTGTCTGCAGAAGGGCATTTATCTTATTTCCCCAGGACACCATCTTCATAAACGGTGCGTGGATAGAATAAACAGGGAGGACCTGGAGGCATTCTTTTACGGTATCTATGTAATCTTTTTTATTGAAATGTGTGTTTATTACCAGATCGCAGCCATCAAAGCCTGCTTCTCCGGCAAGATTGAAAATATCATTTATCGGCAGATAGTAAAGGCAACCCGTGGAAAAAAGGATTTTCATACAATGACGATATTTTCATCAATATCGGTAAGCACCCTGTAACAACCGTTCTCCATGAGGATAGTATTTTCGATACCGCAGGCGCCTTTTTTCGGGAACACCATCTTTGGTTCTATCGCAAAAACCATACCCTCTTCTATGGGGTACGTGTGGTTGGCGGAAATGAAGGGGAATTCGGCAAGCTCAATTCCGATACCGTGGGCAAGAAACCGCACTTTGTGAGGCTTGTAACCGAGAAATACATCTCCGTAACCCATGTTATCTGCAAGTTTTTTCGAATATTCGAAAAGTTCTTTACTGATCATGCCTTCAAGCGCCTTATCGAGCACCCTGTAATGGATCTCTTTGCATGCATCGTATGCCTTCACAAAAAGTTCAGGCATGGACTGAATGGCATACATCCTTGTCTGATCAACCTGATAACCGTGATAGCAGATACCGAAGTCAATAAGTATGGGTTCATTTTTTTTAATCTTCTTCATGCTTGCCCCCACCGGAAAGGCCGGTGAAAGCCCCAGACCTCCCATGGGTGAATCCGACTGGCTTACGATACTTCCCGTATGCCCGCTTATGACATGCCATGAATATGCCTCATAATTCAAAGACCTTACACGCAGTAAGCCTTCATGTCCCAACTTTTTCGCATATGCTTCCAGGAGACCGCCAAGCTCAATCTCAGTCATACCCTCTTTCAGTACCTCAGGCACCAGTTGATAGACCTTCTTCTGTATCGCAGCCGCCCCTTCCATTAATCCTATCTCGAAGGGCGATTTTATCTTCCTTATTTCCTTTGTAAGGGGTGAGACATTTATAATCTCCGTATCCCCTATGATGTCCATGAATTTGATGACATCATTGTACGGCATCACATCAAGCTGCAACCCCACCCGTTTCATCGGTTTTATATGTGGCTTGATATCCTTGGCTGAACGCATGGGGACAATCTGTCGTATAGGTGATTCCCTCCGTGCCCTGGAGATTTCCCGTTTTACAAATAAGATGGGCTCCCCCTCGAGGGGAATAAAGATAAGGGAATCCTGCATCGTCCCTGAAAGATAATAATAATCTATTTTATAGTGAAAAAAGGCCCCGTCAATAGAGGCCTTTTCCATTAATATCTTTAACTTCGCTATTCTGTTTTCTATTTCTTTTTTTGGAACGTAAAGCATAACCTGTCCCGCTTTATTTATCTTTCCAAACGGGTTTTCTTTTTTCCATAAAGGCAGCGATACCTTCATTGGCGTCCTCTGTCTTCATGCAGCCATCAAGATACAGTATTTCTGAGGCCTTAAGCGCTTCCATGAAGTCAACATTAAGGCTTGCCTTGATAGCGCGCTTCGTCCACATGGCGACGGGCCTGCTTTGCTTCAGGAAGTCGGCGAGGAATTTATCCACGCCTTCTTTGAAACCCTCTACCGGCAGGACAACATTAACGAGACCCATTGCCTCGGCTTCTTTTGCGTTGATAATCTTCCCGGTGAGGAGAAGTTCATATGTCTTTTTGAGCCCTATAATCTTGACAAACCAGGCCGCCGCAACCGGAGGAAAAACACCGACAGCGATCTCGGGCTGTCCTATCCTCGACTTCTCCGATGCAATCACTATATCGCAGAAAGCCATAAGCTCACATCCGCCTCCAAGAGACCTGCCGTTCACAACTGCAACGGTCGTTACATCCATTTCGGACATGAGCCGGAACATCCGGTGAAAGACTTCAATCATATCGTTCACTTTGTCCGGCGTGTGATCCGCTACATCCACACCGTCGCAGAACGCCTTTTCGCCGGCATGGTCAAAAATCAAAAGCTGTACCGAAGAATCCTTCTTTACCTCAACCAACACCTCATTAATCTCTCTCATCATTAAAATGGTAAGCCAGTTTGAAGGCGGTGCATTCAAGGTGATCCGTGCTACTTTGTCCTTTTTTTCATAAGCAATATAATTAAAACCCATGGTAATCCTCCCTTCATGAGCGTATAGCATTTAGCGTATATAGCATTTAGAAAAAAATCTTTAAACTCTACGCTATGCGCTCAACGCTCAACGCTGGTAAAATAAAAAAAAGGGGGGACAAGCCCCCCTAAAGTTTGTGCTATCCTTACTTCGCCTGCGGTTTGCCGAGCACTTCGCCGAAGTATGCTTCGTTGTTCAGCGCGCCCTTTGCGATGAGCTGACGGTTCTTAATAAAGTCGATCGTATCCACACCGGTGATCTTCTTGGTACTGAATGCGCCGAAACCAAGGAAGGCCTCGCCCATCATGTTTGTTGCCAGCCAGTATCTGTGGTCGTTCTTGATCTGATCCCAGAAGAATTTCTTTTTCTGTCTGATACCGTCAATGGACTTATTCAAGCATCCGGGGAAGAGGTTCGCGAAAATCCAGATAACCCTGTCAACCTCTGCATCGAGAGCCGAAAAATCGTATTTGTTGTTTTTCAGTTGCTCGTTTACCCATGCCCGTGCATCTTTGGCTTCCTGACCCGACTTGTTTTCGCCGTACACGATCGCGCCGTCTTTTACGTATGTATCGGTGATGACCTGCGGGTTCCTGACCCAGTTGCCCTTGTCATCTTTCAGGACAGGGATTGCCTTGGAGATGAGGTTTTTGGCCTTCATCTTGTATGCCGAGAACATTTCGCAGCTTACGCAGCTCCACATTGCATCCTCAGCGCTTAAGAACCAGGGGAGAAAGTCAGAGGAACCGCCCACAGGGGCTGAACCGTGACGGGGACCTGCCTGACCGAAGATTGCGAGGTCAGACGAAATGGCGATATCACATGCAAGACCGATTTCCTGGCCGCCGGCTACCCTCATACCGTTTACACGGCAGATAACCGGTTTCTTGCACATAAGGATGGAGTCTACCATGTTGTTAAAAAGTTCCATATATGAGCCGTATTCTTCCGGGCGCATACTATAATATTCTGAATACTCTTTCGTATTGCCGCCGGTACAGAAGGCGTTGGGGCCCGTGCCGGTAAAAACTACGGCAACTACTTCGCGGTCTGTGGAAGCATTCTCAAAACCGGCGATGACACCTTTTACCATCTCTGTGGTATAGGAATTATACTGGGCCGGGTTATTGAGTGTGATCCATGCATTGTAAAGACCCGGTATTACGTTGCCCTTCGGGTCTTTCAGGGGTCTTTTTTCATACACTGTACATGGAGCTTCCGTACCCCACCATTCTTTTCCATGTCTGCTGTGGTCCTTTAATCCGTTTTCTCTTGGCATCCATTCTAAACCCATACTTTCCTCCTCTTAATGTTTTGTTTTTAATTAAAAATCGGGTGTTAACACCACTCTTTTTGCAGGAGAACCTGCTTTGTGAATCTCTTCAAATGTTGCTGCGATTGTGCTCATCGGCCGCACTTCAACAAATGGGTCGATTTTGATCTTCTTTGAGAGGACCATATCGAGCACGATCGGGTAATACTCAGGCAGGCAACCCCATGTTCCGATTACCTCTGCATCAAAAGCCATCAGTTTTGAGAACATGTATTCGCTTTTTGCCATTCCGAAGCCGACGAGTATCAGCTTTCCAACAAAGGAGAGCAGGTCAAGTGCGAGTTCCTGGCCGGCCTTTGAACCTGTTACTTCAAAGATCTTCCAGCCTGTATTGGCAAGACCGTTAGCCTTGCAGTAGGCTCTCCATTCGCCCACGACCGTTTTATTGTCTTTATCTACCGTGCTGATTACTGCATCGCATCCATATTCGAGCGCCCTCTGGAGTTTTTCAGGGTTTCTGGCGATACCGATAACAGTTTTTGCGCCGAGTGCCTTTGCGGTCTGAGCCATATATACACCCACACCACCGGTTGCACCGAGTATGATTACATTGTCGCCAGGCTGCAGGTCTGCTCTTTTGCATGCCTGATACGGGGTTGTCGCTGCATCTGCAACAACTGCAAGCTGTTCAAGGGCATAGCCCTTTTTGTCCTGAACCAGACAAAGGTCGACTGAAGGGACAACGATATGACTGGCAAATCCACCAAATACACCAATCGAGTTGCCGGGCATTTTCTGGGCAAGGCACCTGTTGCCTCTTCCTGTTTTGCAGAGGATACATTTTCTGCATGGCATGACTGCGGGGATAATAACCTCTTTTCCTACCCAGGCAGGATCACCTGCGATAACCGTTCCGGCAATCTCGTGACCGAGTGCCAGAGGGGGCTTGCTGACGGTTGGAACACCATCAAAGAAATAGCCAAGGTCTGTATGACACACACCACAGCCGGCGATTTCCACTAATACTTCGCCCTCTTTCAGTTCCGGTACAGGAATTTCTGCCATGGCAAGTTTGCCGGGCGTTTTTTCCTTTGTCTCTCTGTTAAATACTGTCGGTTGAACCATCTGCCACTGTTTAATTGTTTTTGGTACTTCAGCCATTACAACACCTCCTTAATATATTTGAAACTGAATATCACCTTCCTACTTCTTACGTCATTCCATAACCACCGTCTACTGGCAGGACTTGTCCTGTAATATACCGTGAGTCATCTGAAGCAAAAAATACGAAGGCTGGTGAAACGTCTTCCGGTTCTGCATACCTTCCAAGAAGGATTCTTTTTGTATAAATTTCTCTTAATTTTTCATCATTTTGAAGTGTAGAAGTCATCTCTGTTGTAACAATGCCGAGAGAAATTACATTGGCAGTCACATTGTACTTTGCAAGCTCTCTGGCGGCTGATTTTGTCAGGGTAACAACCCCGCCTTTTGCCGCTGCGTAATTTATCTGGCCGATTGTGCCAACCATGCCGGCAACAGAAGTTACATTGACAATCCTTCCGTAATTCTGCTGCATAAAATATTTTGATGCCGCCTTAATACAAAGCCATGGACCTCTCATCTGTACATTGACCACCTCGTCCCAGGTAGCCACGCTCAATTTATGCAGCATGCCGGGTTTTGAAATACCCGCATTGTTGATGAGTATATGAATTGAACCAAAATTTTCAACACAGGTGTCGATGATTTTCTGTGCGTCCGCTTCCTGACCCACATCGCCCTTCACCGCAACCGCTTTTCTTCCCATAGCAGTGATCATCCCGACCACTTCATCGGCTGCTTTCTGGTTCCCTGCATAGTTCACGACAACATTGGCCCCCTCTTTTGCGAATTCCAGGCTTATAGCCCTGCCGACGCCCCTTCCGCCGCCTGTGACTACAGCATTTTTGCCCTCTAATTTCATAGTCACCTCTCCTTAATTTTTTAATTGTGAAAATTTTAGTAAACAAAATATTATATGTTAATAGGGATTTATGTCAAGACAAAAAGACATTTCCCATCAAAATTCTAAGAACGTTTTATACCGTCAATACAGTTGCGAGCATTTGTCCTGACTTATAAAAGCAATCCGGTTTCTTCCCTGCTCTTTTGCATTATACTATGGTGGCGTTCTTTCAAACAGGGTAACGCTCGATACCTGTAACATCAGTGTAATACAATAAATTTAAAATAAATTTCACTTGACAAATAAAAAGGCTACTATACAATTATTTTATAGTCACATTATAACTACTTTATAACCATATACTACTAATAACGAAGACAGGGAGGAGGAGGTGTGCTCAAAAAAACGGGAAGCAACTGGAGAGCCGAAAAATACTCTCAACGAAGGGCCCAAAAAAGATTTTAAGTAAAGTAAAGTTCGAAGTCTATGGAGAAGAAATGCTTGAGATCCAGGAGTCTATAACAAAAAGGAAAATAGCAAAGATATGAACTCAGACTATTGAGGCGCATCTCAAAAAACAGAATGTCGTCGGGTTTGTTGCCGAGGATGAAGACGAAGTAGTGGGTTTTATCATCGGGGAGACAAAGGGACCAGGATATTTATACTGCTGTGCGCTGGGACGCCGTTGATATGCTGTCCTTTTTTAAATCCATCGGATTTGATCGGTCCGAATTCATTAACCTTGCGAAGCGCTTGGAATGGTTGTAAAATTTTTTCACAAGATAGTGAAGAGACTTGACAAAAAAATTTCAAATCAAGGAGAATGGTTAAATGTCTGCATATCGCTTGACACAACCACGGGCGCAGTTCACAACGGGAGCGCATTATGCGGAAGACCTTGTAAGACGAAAGGGGATAATTATCGTTTACAAAAAGGGTGCAAAAAACATGAACAAACTGATACATAGAGGGGTCAAAAAATGAGGTATGCAGAGACAGGGTTTAATTTAGAAATTGATCTATCCCGTTCAACTTTTTTTTCTTGACAAACTGTGCCTGCGTGATATATTTAACATTGTTAAATAATTCACATACGTAGTATGTGGAACAAGTAATGGGATTTTAGAAGAGATTAATTATCGTTTACAGCAGAGGTGCAAAAAACATGAACAAACTGATATATAGAGGGGTCAAAAAATGAGGTACGGAGAGACAGGATTTAATTTAGAAATTGATTTATCACGAGGAAACATTGAGAGGGTAGAAACTGACCCAAAATTAACAGAACTTTATCTTGGGGGTCTCGGTACGAACGCCAAGATATTATGGGATAGGGTTCCCCCTGAAACTGACCCTTTTTCACCTGATAACCTCCTTATATTCAGCACCGGTCTTTTATGCGGTACACCTGCTCCCGGTGCTAATCGTACCATTGTTACTACCTATTCTCCTCAGACTTTGTTAATGGCATATTCAATGATGGGGGGATTCTGGGCACCGGAATTGAAGTATGCCGGTTATGACAAGGTAATCTTTCGCGGCAAGTCCCCCAATCTGGTGTATGTGTGGATAAACAATGACAAAGTAGAAATACGTGATGCCTCTCATTTGCAGGGTAAAGGTGCTGTTGAAACTCAAGAACTTATTCGGCAGGAGTTGAAGGAGCCGAACGCCCAGGTGGCCGCTATCGGCCTGGCCGGTGAAAACAGGGTATATATGGCATCCATCGAGCAGGGCCGCTCCAGTTCCAGCCGGCTCGGAGTAGGCGCCGTTATGGGAGACAAAGGGATAAAGGCGATAGCTGTTCGTGGAACAAAGGACATCAATCTTGCCCGACCGGATGAATTTATGAAGCTTTGCAACGAAGTGCTGAAATATATAAAAGACCGGGAAGATAAGCCGGTTCCGGGGGTAATGCCCATTTTAGCGGGGCTTGGGTCACCTCAAGAGATGAAACACATTGATGAGAAGTGGCACACCGAAAATTTCTCCTGGGGAAATTCCCGCGTTCGTAGAAAAGATTTCTGGACCAAGGAAATCGAAGAGAAGTGGAAGGAGATTCAATTAAGCACGCGGACGCGGTTAATAAGCTGCTATAACTGTCCGATGAAATGCGGGGCCATAATTTCCGTCCCGGGAATTTCGGTCTACATGATGAAATGCTTCTCAAAACTTACTTATACAATGGCGGCCTTTGTAGACGACCTGGAGTTTGGTTTTAGGATCGCGCAACGTGCTACGGAGTATGGAGTGGACGGATTCTCAACCCCACAAACTATGGCCTTCGGCTTCGAGCTTTTGGAAGCCGGCATTTTGACTGACGAGGACTTCGCAGGGACGTCTGCTTATGAAGCATGCCCGTCCGATAACGAGGGGAAATTTTACTGGTTACTTGACAGAATTGTCCGGCGGGAAGGAATAGGAGATATTCTGGCCAATGGCACCCATTGGGCGGCCCAACAGATCGGTAAGGGCGCAGAAGCATTTGCTCATAATAACATTAAGAAACATGAGCAGCTCCCTCTCAAGCTTGGAATGCTGAATCCCATTTATTTCCTTATGTATTCTACCGGTGAGAAGATAAACATTACCCAGATTGAAGGGCAGTTTCCCCAGTCACCTTTTCCTACAATGGAGGAAAGAGAAGACTTTGTAAAAGATTGGATACATGTTCCTGATGAAAAGTTTAAGCAATATTTGCTGGACTGGGAAATGCGCGGAGAACACTCAAATCCATATTACCCGACTGTTGAAATGAGTTGTGACATTGTTGACTGGCAAGAGATGATACACTACATCGATGACGCCCTCGGGGTGTGCGCCGGTTTGTCGTCATTCCCCTTAAAGCCTCCCTATCATATACACAATTACCCGCATTTTATCTCATCAGCGACGGGGATCGATATGGATGAAGAGAAACTAACGGAAATATACAGAAGGAACCGAACTTTACTCAGAGCCATTAATGTAAGAAGAGGCTTGAGGAGAGTTGATGAGAAGCCACCTGAAGATCATTGGAAAAAGAGATTTCCCGAGCTTGAAGAAAAGCTCTTAGATGCGTATTACAAATTTAAGGGGTGGAATAACGACGGTATTCCTACAAAAGAGTCTTTACAGGAATTGGATTTGGCTTACGTTGCCGAAGACTTTGAACAGAGAGGGATTATAAAAAATGAGCAAGGTTAAGAAGAAAATCAAAACAATCAAGGTCGATCTTGATAAATGCAATGGTTGCCGGGCATGTGAGGTAGTCTGCTCCGCCTTTCACGCTGCGCCGAAATATAGCAGCAATAATCCGGCGAGGTCTCGTATCCGGATGATTCGCGATCCAATAAGAGACGTATATGTTCCTGTATACGCGGGTGAGTATACGGCAGCCGAATGTATGGGCAGAGACAAATATATCATTGACGGAAAGGAATACAACGAGTGCGGCTTTTGCAGGGCTTCATGCCCATCCAGGGACGCTTTCAAAGAACCCGATTCCGGTCTTCCTCTAAAATGCGATATGTGTGAAGACGATCCACCACGAGAAAAACCCTTATGTGTTGAGTGGTGCCTTAACGATGCCCTGATCTACGAAGAAAGGGAAGAGGAAGTCGAAGAAGAAGAAGTGAAGCCGGGCGACATAGATGTAGGATTGGAATCAATGGTAAACAAATATGGATTGCAGAAGGTAATAGATACCGTTGCCCGGATGTCAAAGAAGGGCTGAAACATTAAGGCGAAAGAAGAGGTTGGAAAAAGATAATGGAGACTTTACCCTTAGAACCCTTTAAAGTTGTAATAGATGGCATAAAAGAGGCAGGTGGAGACGCCTTCAAATTCTGCTATCAATGCGGAAAATGTGAGACTGTTTGCCCGTGGAACCGGGTACGGAAATTCTTTGTGCGCAAAATTGTCAATCAGGCAAAATTCGGTGTGGTTCCTTTCGAATCCGAAGACATATGGCTCTGTGCCACCTGCGGGAGATGCCCTCAGCGGTGCCCCAGAGGTGTAGAAATAATCGATGTGATGAGGGCTATGCGCAGGCTGTTGGTGCCGGACGGTGTCGTTCCTGCGAGCATCCCCAGTCTTCGCAGTACAATGACAAACATTGCCAGTGTAGGCAATCCCTGGGGACAGGAACCGAATGACCGGGCAAACTGGGCGAAAGATCTGGGGGTAAAGGAGTTCGACGAGAATACTGAGGTGCTCTATTTCCCCTGCTGCTATCCCAGCTACGACCCGAGATTAAAGAAGGTAGCGCAAGCCACGGCCACTATCCTCAATAAGGCGGGGGTAAATTTCGGGATACTGGGTTCCAAGGAGATGTGCTGTGGCGAGAGTGTACGCAAAGCAGGCAATGAGGCATTATTCAAACGCCTCGCCAGGGAAAACATAAAAACATTTATCGATAGTGGAGTGAAAAAGATCGTTGCTTCTTCCCCCCATTGCTATCATACCTTCAAAAACGAGTATTCCGAATTCAGAGCCAACTTTGAGGTGGTCCATATCTCCCAATATATATTCGAGCTGATCAATGAGGGAAGGCTTACACTCACCAAAGAGTACGCAAAAAAAGTCACGTATCATGATCCATGTTACCTGGGTCGACATAATGGCATATATGACGAACCCCGAGAGATCTTAAAGAAGATATCCGGCCTGGAACTGACCGAGATGGCTGAAGCGCGGGAAGATAGCCTCTGTTGCGGCATGGGAGGAGGCAGAGCCTGGATGGAAACCGAAAAAGCTGAACGATTCTCCAACCTCAGAGTAGAACAGGCTGTCGGGGTCGGAGCTCAAGTGCTCGCCACTTTCTGCCCCTACTGCGTCTCCGCTCTTGAGGATAGCAAGCTTGTCACGAATCATGCCGACGACATAGAGGTGAAGGACATCACGGAGATTCTCCAAGAAGTGATTTAGAGGATGAAGAATCGAAACATGCAAGAAGCGATTGACATATCGGATCTGAAGGGTACCGTAGCTGACGCAGTCTGCAATCGCTTTTCCGAGGAGGGGTGGGTCAGGACTTCTGTTCACGTGCCTCTCGAAAGGGAGCTTACGGTCTATGTCAATCTCCGGGAACTGGTCACTATCCTGTGTACTCCAACCAAGCTTAATTACCTTGTCCTCGGATTCCTGTACTCAGAGGGAATCATCTCAGGTATGGGCGACGTGATGATGATGCGGGTCTGTGAAGAGGAATCGGAAGTCGATGTGAGGCTCTCCAACCCCGAGCTTGAATTGCCAACGAAGCGGAGACTCACCTCCGGGTGCGGTGGCGGTGCAACCTTCACAACTCAGGGACAGAGGGTTGATTCGGGTCTTGTCGTTACACCTTTGGAAGCGCTGTCACTGATGAGGCAGCTTCAAGAGCAGATGGATCTCTATCAGCTTAGTGGCGGCGTGCACGCCTCGGCCCTGGCCGATACGAAGAACCTGCTGGTAGTGGCTGAGGATATCGGACGACATAACACCCTGGACAAGATCCAGGGCGAATGTCTGTTCAGGGGACTATCAACCAGAGATCGATTGTTATTGAGTACCGGTCGCATTTCGTCGGAGATGTTGCTCAAGGCGGCAAGGATGCAGGTCCCGGTTGTTGTTTCGCGACACTCGCCGACGGGGACCGCCATTTTGCTTGCCAGCGATCTGGGTATTGCCCTGGTTGGCCGTGCACGTGGGAACCGCCTGTCGGTGTATTCTCACCCAGAGCGACTTGGCTGCTCAACAAATTAAGTACGGCTTACGCAGCCGAACCCGGACACTACGGGAACATAGAACCTTATGAGGGGATAGAAAATGGAAAACGTAGTATCGCTAAAAGAAAATACTCAACAACTTTGTAATAATTTTGGAGACAGTAATTTTGGAGACGTAATGGTTGTCGGTGGAGGGATCAGCGGTATTCAAGCCTCTCTTGATCTTGCCATTGCCGGTTTTAAGGTTTATCTGGTTGAAAAGGCGCCGAGCATAGGCGGCCATATGGCCCAGCTTGACAAGACCTTTCCGACCAATGACTGCTCCATGTGAATACTCGCACCCAAACTGGTCGAGGTCGGCCGGCATCCCAATATAGAGGTCCTCACCTATACTGAAGTTGACAGTGTAGAAGGGCAAGCAGGAAACTTTAACGTAACGCTGATTAAAAAGCCCAGATATATCCTGGAGGACAAATGCACGGGTTGTACTACCTGTGTAGAATACTGCCCGGTAAAATATCCTGATCAATATAATCAGGAAATATCGATGAATAAAGCCGTCCATGTATATTTCGCTCAGGCAATTCCCCTTATCACATATATTGATGAAAGCTGTCTTTACCTTAAAGAGAAAAAATGTCGTATTTGCGAAGCAGTATGTAAAAATAACGCTATAGACTTAAATCAAACGCCGGAAAAGGTTGAAGTAAATGTAGGTGCCATAATTCTGTCTCAGGGCATTGAGCCATACGATCCTAAGGTGAGGAAAGAATATCGCTACGGAGAGTTCCAGAACGTGGTAACCAGTATGGACTATGAAAGACTTCTATGCTCCACCGGGCCATATGCTGGTGAGATATTCCGTGCTTCCGATTTGAAGCACCCCCATAACATTGCCTGGATTCAATGCATTGGTTCACGACAGGTTATCGAAGGCGGCAACAGCTATTGTTCGGCGGTATGTTGCGCCTATACGCAGAAACATGTAATTTTGACAAAAGACCATGACGCAGGGGCAAAGTGTACGGTATTTCATAACGATATCCGTTCCTACGGGAAGGATTTTGAGCGATTCTATCAAAGAACAGAGGCACTTGCCGATGTTCGTTTTTTCAGAAGTTATCCATCAATAGTGAGAGAGGACCCGGTAACCAAAAATGTCACCGTACGGTATACTACACCTGAGGACGGTGTCATAGAAGAAGAATTCGATATGGTGGTGTTGTCCGTTGGATTGAATCCTCCTGTTGGTGTGAAGGACATTGCACAAAAATACGGCATTGAACTTGAATCACACGATTTTTGCAAACTCAACCCTGTTAATCCTATAGAGACCAACAGACCGGGGATTTTTGTAAGCGGAGGCTTACAGGGACCTATAGATATCCCCGAGTCGGTTTTTAGCGCCAGCGGAGCCAGTTCCCAAATTGGAGAGCTTCTTGACTACAGACGGGGAAATCTTTCCAAGGAAAGGATATATCCGCCGGAAAAAGATGTCTCGCAAGAGGAGCCAAGGGTAGGAGTCTTTGTATGTCATTGTGGGGCTAATATCGGAAGGATAGTGAATGTTCCCGAAACGGTTGAATATTGCAAAACCTTACCCAATGTTGTCTATTCTCAGGAACAGCTCTTTTCATGTGCTACAAATTCCGCCAAAGAAATAACAGACATGATAAATGAAAAAGGGCTCAATCGAGTAGTTGTAGCAGCCTGCAGTCCAAGAACCCTTGAGCCGTTATTCAGGGACACCCTTCGGGAGGCAGGAATTAATCAATATTACTACGAAATGGCTAATATAAGGGAGCATAACTCCTGGGTGCACTCGAAAGAAAAGGAAGAAGCCACCGAAAAGGCGCACGATATAATCCGGATGTCGGTAGCACGGGCGTGCCAGTTGGAACCCCTGCAGGAGTTTGATCTGCCGGTAAATAAGAGGGCCTTAGTAGTTGGTGGAGGTATAGCAGGTATGAATTGCGCTCTATCCATTGCAAACCAGGGGCATGAAGTTTACATTGTGGAAAAGGATACTGATCTTGGTGGGATTGCGCGAAAAATTCATACCACCCTTGAAGGACTGGATGTTCAGGCCTATTTGAGGGGTCTTATACAAAAGATATATCAGCATCCCTTAATACATGTATATACGGATGCGACAATTACGGAGGCTACAGGTTATGTGGGGAACTTCGTAACCACGGTGAAGTCCGATAGAGGGGTTACAGAAATAAAACATGGTGCAGTCGTCATCGCTATCGGTGCTGATCTCTATACACCTACGGAATACCTCTATGGAGAAGATGACAGGGTCATGACCCATCTTGAGCTGGAGGAGAAAATCGTCACGGGAGACGAAAAGGTTACGAACGCACAATGCCTCGTGATGATCCAATGCGTAGGCTGCAGAAATGAAGACAGAAATTATTGCAGCAGGATCTGCTGCAGCGAGTCCGTAAAGAACGCATTGTTACTGAAAGAGAAAAACCCTGCTATGGACATCTACATCCTCTTCCGGGATGTACGAACCTACGGGTTCAAAGAGGATTATTACCGGGAAGCGGCGGGTAAGGATGTCAAGTTCATTCGCTATGAGCTTCAGGATAAACCTCAGATAGAGCCTGGTGAGTCGGATGAAGACGGTCGCCCCGTTCTCAAGGTTACCGCGATAGATTATATTCTCGGTGATAAGGTCGAAATAGCTGCTGATATCATTGCTTTGGCCGCTGCAATTGTTCCCTCCGCAGCAACCAAGGAAGTGGCAAATCAGTTCAAGGTAACGTTGAGCCCCGATGGTTTCTTCAAAGAAGCCCATGTCAAATTAAGACCTGTTGAGTTTGCTACAGACGGCGTGTATCTTTGCGGATTGGCTCATTATCCCAAGTTTATTCAGGAAACGATTAACCAGGCCTATGGGGCCGCAGGCAGAGCCTTGACGCTTCTTTCACACGATATTGTTGTGGCCTCCGGCTCTGTGTGCGAGGTGGATGAGAAGAGGTGTATGGGGTGCGGGGCATGTGCTGCAATCTGTACGTATGGCGCCCTTGAACTTCGTGATACAAAACAAGGGAAAAAGGTCTTTGTAAACCCTGTCCTCTGTAAAGGAGATGGCCTGTGTAATGCAAAGTGTCCCACAGGAGCTATTTCACTAAAGCACTATACCGATGAAGAGGTAGTGGCTGAAATTGATGCAATGACTGACGAAGAGATTATCCAACAGATTGATGCGGCGGTTGGAAATGCGTAGAAATATACGAATGGATAAAGCCGGCGTTACTTACAAAGGAGGTGGAAACGAATGAGTACAGGACTGAAATTTAAACCAAAAGTATTGGGTTTTGCATGCAACTGGTGAGCGTACGGAGCTGCTGACCTGGCTGGAGTTTCCAGACTGCAATATACAACTGAAATGAGGATTATTCGCGTCATGTGTTCCGGGAGAGTAGACATGGCATTTGTACTCAGAGCCTTCTCGAATGGAATAGACGGGGTATTTATTGGTGCTTGCCATTTAAATGAATGTAATTATACCACTCATGGTAATTACCAGACTCTTAACATGGTGCTTTTACTCAAAAAAATAATGGAACGCATCGGGCTGAATCCTCAAAGATTGCGGATACAGTTTATGTCCGGTGCTGAAGCAAACATTTTTGTCGAATCTACTAATGATTTTATAAAGAAGATAAAAGAGTTGGGGCCTATCGGCAAAAGCGAAGGAATAGAGAAAAATGAATTAAACGCAAGACTTGAACAAGTGAAAAAGTTAGTCCCCTACATTAAGATCGTAAAAAACGAAAAGCTGGGGACACGTCTTGAAAAACATGAAGAATATGACAACTTTTTCACCAAAGACGAGATCGACAAATTATTCGACGAAATGTTCTCGTACTATGTTGATCCGCAGAAGTGTCAGGCTTGCACGACCTGTTTCAGAAGATGCCCTATGGGGGCGATTATAAGCGCCAAGGGTGAGGTTCATATTATCGATCAGGATAAATGCATACGATGCGGAAGCTGCTTTGAGGCCTGTCCTCCTCGATTCGGCGCAATAACGAAGATTACAGGCGAACCTGTTCCGCCTCCTCTTCCCGAAGGTCAAAGAGCTATAATCAAAAAGGCTAAAGAAAAAGAAGTTGCGTGAAGCAATAGGATTATCGTGTTGAATTCAATGACCCCGCAATTTTTGCGGGGTCATATTTATTGCCCCGCGGGTAAATACCCCGAAGCTTGCTTCGATGTTTTCGTGTTGTTGTTTTTTCTTTGATCCTGGTGGCTTGCCGCGGGGGTAATTCATTGCTCATTCAGAAGCTGTCTACTGTCTCCCAAAGATTTTACCGGAAGATATAGTGAAATGGATATCGGTTTTGATTCTTAAATGACACAGATTCTTTTTTGCTTGACAAACTGTGTGTGCTTGATATAAAAAAACATTGTTAAATAATTCACATATGCAATCTGTTTATAATATGGATAGGAGGTAATTATGTCGCCAGTTAGCGCGACCTATTGGGGCATACCGGGCTATGTCATTTTCTGGGCTATGTTCTTTATTGCCATTGGTTTATTTGCACAAAGGGCTTATTTCCTTTTCCGCATCATGTGTCTCGGGAAGCAGGAGAACCGCTTCGATGACATAGGGCAGAGAATAAAGAATATGCTCGTCGAAGTTATTCCTCAACGGTGTACGCTGAAAAGCGTTACCGGAAAGGACCTGGCAGGACTCGGGCATGCCTTCATGTTTTGGGGATTTAGCTGTTTCTTGATCGGCTATATAATCTTTATTGGTTTTGCAGAAGGTTTAGGTCTATACCCGTATATCATGGGCGGAGACTTCGAGACGTTTTATTTTTCTATTCTGGATATTGCCGGTTTATTTGTTATCATAGCTATAGTATGGGCAGCTATCAGGCGCTTTATCGTGAGACCGGAGAGACTGGAGATGAGCGTTGAGGCAGGTGTCATCATGCTTATGGTTTTCAGCCTTATGGTGCTCCATTTTATAATAGAGGGTTTTGATTTTGCAGCTACAGGGGAAACGTCCGGATGGCCGATTGTGTCGAAGGCAATTGGTTGCTACCTCGCTGGCACCGGAATCCCGAAAGACACAATGTTAGCTGTTTCGCATGTGGCATGGTGGCTTCATTACGCCTTGATCCTTGCCTTTGCAATTTATATCCCGCGCTCAAAGCATCTCCATGTTCTTGCATCCGGTTTCAATGTTTTCTTCAGGCCGATAGGACCTAAAGTGGTGCTTGAGCCGATTCCTCTTGAAGCCCTTGAAGCCCTTGAAAACGGTGACGAGTCGGTATCACTGGGCGTATCGAAGATTCAGGACCTCAAATGGAAGGACCTGCTCGATCTTTATGCCTGTGCCGTGTGCGGTAGATGCCATATCAATTGTCCTGCCCATCTCAGCGGTAAGTCTCTATCGCCCAAAGAGGTCATTCATGACTTGAAAGAACATTTGCTGGAAGTAGGTCCTGGATTGCTTGCTGGTAATGCAGAGGCATCTGCAGAAAGTCAGGGCAAGAGTCTGATTGGCGATGTGGTAGACGAAGATAAGATCTGGGCCTGTACCACCTGTGGCGCCTGCCAGGAGGTGTGCCCTGTTGGAATAGAGCATATACGCAAGATAATCCAAATGAGGCAAAATCTGGTGCTTGTACAAAACAAGATGCCGGAAAGTGCTCAGCTTATGCTCAGAAATATGCAAACAAGAGGTAATCCGTGGGCTGGAGCCCAGTCACTGAGGTTAAGAGGCGATTGGACGAACGACATGGGACTTAAGATACTGGGTGAATGCGAAGATAATCCCAGCACCCTGTTCTGGGTAGGCTGCACCGGGGCTCTTATTGAGCGTAATGTCTTAGCTACTCTTTCTTTAACAAAGGTACTTAAGGCAGCCGGAGTCGATTTCTGTGTATTAGGTGATGCAGAGCCTTGTTGTGGTGATCCGGCAAGAAGAACAGGTTATGAATTCCAGTTTCAGATCTCAGCAGAGGAGAATATAGAAACCCTTAAGAATTATAACATTAAAGAAGTTATCACCTCCTGTCCCCACTGCTTTAACGCCTTGAAGAATGAATATCCTCTGTACGGCGCTGAATTCAAGGTAGTGCACTATACTGAACTGGTCGCCGATCTCATCAGGCAGGGCAAATTAAAACTTACCAACGATGTGGATTCCGTCATCGCCTATCATGACCCTTGCTATTTAAGCCGTTATAATGAAATTTATCAAGAGCCACGTCAGATAATACAGAATATGCCGAAGGCCAGATTTAAAGAAATGGAACGCTCAAAAACAACTACATTTTGTTGCGGCGGCGGCGGCGGACACATGTGGATAGAAGAACAGCACGGCACGACTAAGATCAATCACATCCGTATGGATGAAGTTATCAAGACTGGGGTTGATATGGTCGTAACTTCATGTCCTTATTGTCTGCAAATGCTCGAGGAGGGCATTGAACAGAAAGGTGTGAAAGATTCATTAAAGGCAAAAGACCTTATTGAAGTGGTTGAAACGGCAATGAAGCAATCTTAAAAAGGAGAGGAGAAGATTATATGAATATTATCGTTTGCGTTAAACAAGTACTTGATCCCGAGATACCACCGGCCAAATTCAAGATTGATCCTGAAAAGAAACAGGTAGTGCCGCCCGCAGGAGTGCCCCCTGTAATCAGCGTTTATGATGAAAGAGCATTGGAAGGAGCATGCAGGCTCAAGGATAAGAACAAAGGGAAGATAACCGTGCTAAGCGTGGGATCTGAAAAGGCTGCTGACGTGATAAAAAATGCCATAGCCATGGGGGCCGACGATGGATTTGTTTTGAGTGATCCGGCCTTCGAAAACCTGGATAGCTTTGGTACTGCATATGTTCTTTCGAAGGCTATACAGAAGATTGGTGCATACGATCTGGTTTTGTGCGGTAGACAGGCCGCTGACTGGGGCGCTGGCCAGGTGGGTTCAATTCTGGCTGAAATACTCGGCATCCCTGTTGTTACTCTTGCCTGTGCTATTGAGGCAGCAGGCACGAATGTCAAAGTAAAGAGAATAGTAAGCGATGGCTATGAAATAGTGGAAGCCCCTATGCCGAGCCTCGTTACCGTCAGTAGTGAGATTGGTCTGCCTCGTCTCCCTGCTGGAGTGCGCCTCATGATGGCTAAGAAAAAACAGATCCCTGTCTGGAAGGCACAGGATATTGGTGCTGAAGCAGCACAGTTGGATAAGGGTAACGCACATACCGAGATTACCGACCTCTCTGTGCCGGTGCGTAAGACCGAGTGTGAGATTGTTACCGGTGCTACTCCTGGCGAAGCTGCAGCAAACCTGGTTTCGAAGCTTGCTAATCTGATATAATGAACGGAGGATATTAAATGGATAATTATAAAGGTGTTTTAATTTGTGGTGAAATCACTGATGGGCAATTAGCGCCAATTACGATAGAACTCCTTGGAGTCGGAAGAAAGCTTGCCGATGAACTGGGTGAGGAATTAAGTATCCTGTTAATGGGCAGCAAAGCAGGGAGTTTGAGCAAGGATGCAATCGCCTATGGGGCAGACAATGTCTATACTGCTGAAGATAGCCTTTTAAACGATTATAACTCAGATGCGTACACTCAGGTGGTGGCAAACCTTTGTAAGAAAGTACTTCCTTCTGTTATGCTTTTTGGCCATACGGACATCGGGTGTGATATGTCCCCGAGGCTTAATGGCCGCTTAGGAGGCGGGCTCTCTATGGAATGTTCGGCTTTATCCATTGACCCGGCAACTAAAATGCTGCTTGCGACAAGACCTGTTTTTGGTGGCAATGCAATTGCTACGATGGTGTCAAAGGCTGCACGCCCTCAGATGGCTACGATGAGAGCAAAAGTAGTGCCGCCTGCAGAGCGCAATGATGGCCGGCAGGGTAAGGTCATTCCTGTAGAAGACAAGGTTGACGCTTCGGCGATTAAAGCCAAGGTTGTCGAACGGATTAAAGAAGAAGTGGAAGGTGTCAAGCTGGAAGATGCTGAAGTCGTCGTTGCCGGTGGACGTGGTATGGGTACGGCTCAGGATTTTGCTAAGCTCCGCGAACTTGCAGATATTCTTGGTGGCGCTGTAGGTGGTACAAGGGTTGCCTGTGACGAAGGTTGGGCACCGGCGACGCTTCAGGTTGGCCAGAGTGGAAAGGTAGTCAGTCCAAAACTGTACATAGCGGTTGGTCTTTCCGGAGCCATGGCGCATATCGCCGGGTGCCTGGGATCAAAGTGCATTGTGGCTATAAATAAGGATAAAGAGGCTAACATCTTCAACGTAGCCCACTTCGGGATAGTCGGGGACTGGAAAGAAATATTACCTGACCTGACCGCGAAATTTAAGGAGCTAAAAGCAGGGTAAGCCGCGGATTAACGACAAATTCAACGACCTATTTTGACGGCCAATCTGCCGTCAAAATAGGTCGTTTTGTTGAGAGGCCGAAGTGCTTTTCACGGCAAGCTTTGTCAACTACGGGCCGTGATTCTTTGACGTACCTAAAATGTCTGGAGGTTTATTGCTTGTTTCAGCAATGACAGCCCCGACGACCGCTTCTTTTTGCATCAGGTCAAAATAGAGAGATATGGCATCCGAGGCGTGCTTTCGCTGTTCCGGAGTCTGGTTCTTCTCCTGTAATTTTTTTATGAACTGATGAAGGCTTTCCTCTGTTGCAGTGAGGTGATGATACTTCCGGCAAAAGTCAAGGTAGAATCTCAGCCACTTTTTATAATAATTTCTCAACGGGTCAGGAACTGACCTTTTTGTCAGGATGGATTCAAAACGAGTCAGCAGATCTGGGGGGGGGGAATAATAATCATTTGAAGTTATCTATCTCTATTGATAATCATGTAAATTGTAATGTTATCCAGTTAGGACATTATAAAAAACTGTTTAATTTTTTCAATTATTGATTGCACATTTTTTTCAGCATTGGTAATATCCATAAAACTATGTAATTATATGGTTATGTGAAAGACGAAGAAAGGATAAAGAAGAGTGGGCACGGCGTTCATAATAATGCAGATAGGCAACCCTGAGCTTGACAAAGTTTGTGTCGAGGCCATGGTTCCTGCATTAAAGGCGTGCGGGCTTGATCCGAAGCGAGTTGACAAGCACAATAAGGGCGGTCTTCTAAAGAGCGAGATCATCCAGTTTATCCAAACCTCCGAGATCATTCTTGCCGACCTCACGAATGAACGGCCCAATTGCTATTTGGAAATAGGATACGCAATGGGCATCGACAAATTGCGGAACCTTATACTGACAGTCCGTGAAGACCATTTTCCAGAAAACCCTGCTTTTGTGCAAGGTGGGCCAAAAGTTCATTTTGATCTTGCCGGTTACGACATTCTCTCTTGGAAAAAGGACGAACTTGACGTCTTTCGGCAGGAGTTGGAGAAGCGTATCAGAAGACGGCTAGCCGTTCTTGAACCTAAAGAGGAGAAGCGGCCATCGGTTTGGGACGAAGAGTGGCTAGCCAAAAACCGTGAAGCTGCTCTCACCGGGCTTACGAAATCAAAACTCCCGGGCGGCAGAGAAATCTGTTTTGCGCTCCATCCCCCCAATTCTGTTTGGGGTCCGCAAGAACTGAATGAAGCCGCCCGTAGATCGGTGATTAAGACTACCGGCTGGCCTATCGGAGTCTATCTTGAAAATAGAGAAGAGTTTCGCCCAAGGCCTCGTGCAGATGGAATAGTGGCAGAGATAGCAATCGAGGATCGGTCTTCATACGACTACTGGGCCATTAAACGCAATGGAGACTTCTATTCCCTGTCTTCCCTCTTGGAAGACCGGCTGACACCAACTCACTTGTATCTCGATACAAATGTAATAAGAACTACAGAGGGTTTGCTGTATTGTGCACGGCTGTACGCTCGGTTGGGGGTAGACCCGTCTTCGAAAGTCCAGTTCTCGCTTCGCTTCACAGGGTTGAAGGATCGAATTTTGACCACAACCCGAGGCGAAAATCCTTTCCCCGATCACCGCTGCATCGAAGATGAAATAGTTTCCGAGGTGTCTACTTCTCTCCAGGAGATCGAGGCTAAAACCGTGGCACTTATAAAGCAGCTCCTGAGTCCGGTGTTTATACTTTTTGATTTCTTCGAACTTTCAGATAGCGTATACGATGATTTAGTGAATAAATTTGTGCAGGGAAAAATGTGATAGATATACCACATAACCCGTAGGTGCACCGGACGTGGCTAAAGGCGTGCCACGCCGGTGACCACCATGTTGTGCAACAAAATGAAATCCATAAACAGGAGGCAACAGAAAAGTGAACTGGGATGATGTAGTTCAAAAAATAACCCCCTATGTCGTAAAAATTGAGACTCCAGCGAATAATGGAACGGGATTCCTGTTATCATATAATGATGACCATTCTTGGTGCGGCGTAGCCACTGCACTGCACGTTGTCTCTGATGCTGATTCTTGGCAACAACCGATAAAAATACATAATCATAATTTCTCAAAAACCGCCTTTCTTGGGGCCGGTCAGCGTGTTGTCTTCACAGATTATGCGACCGATTCTGCCGTAGTTTTTTTTGAAAGCAGCCAACTTGAGTTGCCAAATGACTTGATACCACTCCGTCCTATAGACACACGTCTCAATATCGGTGTTGAGGTTGCTTGGCTCGGCTATCCCGCTATTGAGGCATGGACTTTGTGTTTTTTCTCTGGTACTGTCAGCGCAAGGCGGGACGATCTCAAGGCCTATCTCATTGACGGAGTTGCTATCAACGGCGTCAGTGGAGGGCCGGTTATCAACAGTACTGTCACGGATGGTGTCCAGTTTGTTGGAGTCATGACCGCATACAGGGCAAATCGAGCTTATGGTGATTCCCTGCCCGGCCTTTCCATTGCTCAAGATGTTTCCCATTTTCACGGTGTCATCCAGCATGTTCGCTCCATAGACGAGGCGCACAGGAAGAAACAAGAAATTGAACAACAACAGGCAGATAAAAGCATCGCACAACCAGTTGCTGCACCGAACGCGGAAGGAACCCCGCGTCGGTGAATTTTATGTTAGCGAGAGAGGAAAGACGTGACGAAAAAGTTGCTCACTTTCGAAACTCCATTTGATACGTACACGGCATCCGCAGTCATCGGTGAAGGTGGTGCGGGTCGGGTGTATGCCGTTATGAATGCTTCTGGAGAGGAGTTCGCCCTCAAGCGCTTAACCCCTGAGCGCGTAACTGCTGAACGCTTAAAGCGTTTTAGGAATGAAATACAGTTCTGTCAGAACTGCGGCCATCCGAACGTTGTCAGGGTCGTCGATACGGGTGCCACCCTCATAAAAGAAGTTAAGTGCCCTTTCTATATTATGCCTCGTTACTCCGGGACGCTTAGAACGCTGATGGGTAACGTGAAGCCTGACGAAATAGTGGAGCTTTTCTCGCAGATATTGAATGGCGTCGAAGCCGCGCACCTCGCGAAAGTGTGGCACAGAGATCTAAAGCCGGAAAACATACTTTATGAAGGACGCGCAAACCGTCTGCTGGTCGCAGATTTCGGAATCGCCCGATTCGAGGAAGAAGAATTATATACCGCTGTTGAGACCAAGGCAGCCGACCGGTTAGCTAATTTCCAATATTCAGCCCCGGAGCAACGCATCAGGAATTCCAAAGTTGACCATCGAGCTGACATTTTTGCCCTTGGCCTAATTCTCAATGAACTGTTTACGAGAGAAATACTGCAGGGTGCCGGTCACAAAAGAATAGCTGATGTTGCCACGCACTATGCTTATCTTGATGACCTCATAGAGCTCATGACTCAGCAAAATCCCGCAAATCGTCCGGAGTCGATAGAAAGAATCAAGATAGAACTGATCGGTAGGAAAAATGTGTTTGTTGCGCTGCAGAAATACGACGAATCGAAGAAACAAGTTGTCTTTGCCACCGAACTCCCTCAGTTCGAACCAATTCGGATTGTCGGCCTGGATTATGAATCCGGGATATTGAAATTGAAGTTAAGTCGAAACATTCCACCCGGGTGGGTGCAAGAATTCCAATATCCTCGTGGTGGACATTCATCTATCATGGGATACGGACCCGAACGATTTGAAATTCGCGGTAATATAGCTTCAATAGGGGTGCGCAACGACGAAAGTTTCATACAACAAATTGTCGACCATGCAAAGAATTACGTGAATGCCGCCAATCAAGGCTATGTCCAGCAAGAGCAAGACCGGGCAAGGAAAGAAGAGCAGCAACGAAGAACCGCTTTAGAGAAACAAATTACTGAAGCAGAAATGAGGAAGAATATTCTTTCTAACGTAAAACTTTGACTTCGCTAACCAGGCGCTGAAGCCGATCGTGGCCCTATCAGGCCACTCCGGCTTAGCTTTTTGTTCTCCCGGCGCTTCGCGCCGCGAGAATCGGGGTAGTTAAGCCGTCAACTCCTTCCCGTCGCTCCGCTTCGGGAGAACAAGGAATTGAAGACCGATGCCCCTTCGGGGCACGGCTTAACTACCCCGATTGGAACCAAGAAAATGATAAACAGTCATAAATCTTCAATGACTGAAATATACAGACACTGTGTCTGTAACATTGTCGAAACTGTTGCGACAGAATTTAAAATCCTCATAAAGCCAATACAGGCTTTGGTTTGTACAATTAAACGTTTTTTGTATTCACTGTGAATACAATTTTGAAAACTGTTGAAAGATTGTTTTTTATGTAGTACAAAAAAAATATAAAAGAAGGTTTTAAAATGGCTTGTTTTTTCTCTCCATAAGATTTATAGAAAAGAACAAAGACAAAAGACATGCTAAAAGCTATAATAAAAACAAAACCATGAAAAATTTCTGGGGGAATGTATGGGGGGGAATGGGGTCAAATCTTTATCCTTGACATCATCCCTCATTTCTTGGTAATATTACCCCATGGCCCGCCCGTTACGCATCCAGTTTGAAAATGCTTACTATCACGTTACCTGCAGAGGCAACGCAGGGGAACCGATCTTTTCCGAGGACTATGACAGAAGGAAGTTTCTTCTTCTTTTACAGCATTCCGCTGAAATCTATCGGGTAAATATCCTTGCCTTCGTCCTTATGACAAATCATTTTCATCTCATCATAAAGACACCTTCCGCAAATATCCAGGAGTTTATGCGCCACTTTAACATCTCATACACTGCCTTCTTTAACAAACAGCACGGGAGATGCGGGCATCTCTTCCAGGGCAGATATAAGTCCTTTGTGATTGACGCCGATGCCTACCTGCTGGAGGCATCCCGGTACGTACACTTGAACCCCGTCCGTATACAAAAAGGGTTAAGCACCGAACAGAAGATCACCTTATTAAAGAACTACAGATGGAGCAGCTATTATGACTACAGCGTACGCATCCGCCATCCTTTTCTCTCCTTGGAGGTGATACTTAATTACTTCAAAGGGAAGAAGGAACGCTACAGGGATTTTGTGGAAAGCGGCATAACACTCACAATAAATCCGTTAGAAAAGGGAAAGGGGCATGGAATTGTAGGGGATGCGCCGTTCATTGAGAAGCTCATGACCGGAATTATTATAAAGCCCAAACGGGAACAGCCTGCCATGAAACAGATCATAAAAAAGGTGCAGCCGGAGAGGATACTTCAGGTAATAGCCGGCTTGCTGAACCTTCGCACAGAAGAGTTCCTGCAGAAAGGACACAAAGGTATTGCCCGCGGTCTTGCCATGGAGATGCTCTACCGCTACGGCGGTATGAACCAGAGAGAGATCGGCGAACTCATGGGGATCGACTACAGCGCCGTCAGTGTAGCAAGGAAGCGCCTTGCAGGAATGCTTGAGAAAGACAAAGACCTGACAAAGACATTCCATGAGATACAAGGGCTTCTGAGTCAAGGATAAAGATTTGACCCCATATCTTTTTGATTGCTGACCTCTAATCGCTAACAGCTTGATAATATTGACTTTACTAAGATATTTACAATTGCAGAAACTGTTGCAGCACATGCGCCACAAATCAAGGGGGGGATAAAGGGAACGATGGGGGCGTCCTTCAATATTTTAATTAAACGGATGGCGGGGAGTAAGATGAACAGTCATAAATCTTCAATAATGAGACTTTGCGGACACTGTGTCCGTAACACTTGTAGAAAATGTTTCTACAGAATTTAAAATCCCATAAAGCCAATACAGGCGATGGTTTGGAACATTAATACTTTTTTCATTCACTGAGAATGAGAGTATGGAAACTTCCTGATAAATGTTTTTTATAGAGTACAGAAAGCAAAAGAGAAAGTTTTTAAACCGGTTGGTCTTCCTCTCAATGAGAAGTTAAGAGAAGAATAAAGACAAAAAGCAGAATAGGGGCTATAATAACAAAGAACATGGAAAAACCGATAGAGGTAAAAGATAAAGTTCCAACACCTATAAGGCCTCCCCGTGTCAATAGATAAATCTCTCCTCCAACGAAAAATGTTACTTTTTTTTCGCCCTAACTTACAACTTACCATCTGACTTAATTGCCAACGGCTCCGGCTTTATTTCTTATATCGGTGCAA